>JAGVWT010000010.1 GCA_018304175.1 Candidatus Pacearchaeota archaeon | reverse complement strand
TACGGAAACAATCACAACACCAACAACTACGCCAGCCGTAGAAGAACAATCAGATAAAGCAACATTGGGAGAAAGGAATGCGTTAAAATCAGCTCAAAGTTACCTAAAATATTCAGGGTTTTCAGAAAAAGGTCTTGAAGACCAATTAGATTATGAAGGCTACACTTCATTAGAAATTAATTATGCGATAAATAATGTTGAAGTTGATTGGAATGAAGAAGCTTATGAAAGTGCCGAATCGTATTTAAAGTATTCAAGTTTCTCAAAACAGGAACTGCACGACCAATTAGAATATGAAGGATTTACAGAATCTCAAATACAATATGCATTAGAACAAGTTGGATATTAATCAATTAAATTAGAATTAAATTTTGATAGATTAATTAACTCCCTCCACTTATCTTCATTATTTAAAGTCAAATTAGGAATAGCTAATTCATAAGGATAGCAATTTATACCTTGATGTTTCATCTAACAATTTTTCGCCACTTCTTAACCACAATTGTCCAGCCGATTATTTTTGCAGTTCATTTTTATTCCTTGTTCCACTTTTCAAAACAGAGATTTTCACATTTTCATGATTCTTAAATTGGTTTCTTAAATTCCCAATAAAATTCTCAGTTATTCCCTGCTTTCCTAATTGAATAGTTCCTATTTTATACATTTTTTCTCTCAAATTCTAAAATATCTTGTTTTTTTATTTTTATCTTTTTAGCTTTTTTTACATTCCAGGTTCCTGCCTTTAAACTAAGGGGTTTTGAGATGTCTTTTCCAGTGAAGACATTAATCACAACATCTTTTTTATTATTCCTCCAATCTTGGCTGTATTTTGCACAGAGAATACCTGCAGCATAAACATCTCCTTCAAAAACTTGTTTTTTAATTACACAAAAAGGACTTCCTGGAGCAGAGGTATGCAAAATTATATTTTCTTTTCCTTTGAATTTTTTCATTAGTTCGTCGTTGCTGTCTTCATCTTTTCCAAGGATTAATTCTGTCCCTGTTTTCAGTGTGATTTTTCTAACTTTTATTTTTTTCATTTTCTAGCCAATTATTTACTATTTTTAAAGATTTTTTCTGATTTTCAAATGTGATTTTTTTTAAAGCATCATTAAATGAAAGCCATTTATATGCAGAATGTTCGCGGTTGTCAACTTTAACTTTTTTCCAAAAAGTTTCTACTGCGTAAAGCGAAAATGATTGTCCTGAATATTCTGGTCTGCTTGAATAATTTCTTTTATATTTGTAGCTTCCATGGAAATCAAATTTTTTTATTTTTCCCTTTATTTCCAAGCCAGTCTCTTCTTTAACTTCCCTTTTAATTGCATTCTCAATATTTTCATCTTTTTTAACTCCTCCTTTCGGAAATTCCCAGCCTCGCCAATGTAGTTTTCTTTTCAGAATTAGATATTTTATTCCTTTTTCTGTTCTTATGTAAGTAACTATAAAAACTGCTTTTCTAAATTTTTCAGGCATTTTTACTTCGGATTCAATCTTCCCCATTTTTCTAAAGCCTGTGCAAGCTCATTATGATTTTTAGAATATTCTTCCAGAGAAATTTTTTTCTTTACTGCTTCAATTGCCTGCATTGTAGCCTTAGCTCCTGCGCGTGTTCCTTGAGGATGTCCATGAATTCCTCCGCTAACAAGGAGAACAAAATCTTTTCCGTAAATATTGATTTCGTCAGGGACAATTCCAGGATGTACTCCTCCTGAAGAAACAGGAAATGATGATTTGATATTTTTCCAGTTCTGTTCAAGCAAGAAACCTTTTTTTTCTTTCACGATTTTGTCTCTTAATGTTGAAGATATTGACTTAACTTCTGAAATGCTTCCTACAAGTTTTCCAACTCCTGTTCCTGAATGAATTTGTTCAACTCCAATTAGTCTCATTATCTTCGCAAGAAATTGCATTGAAATTCCATGCTTCAAATTTCTGTCAAAGGAAGCATGCATTGCTCTGTGTGCGTGGATTGCCATATCATAATCTCTTAGTTTTTCCCTTAATGTCTGCGTCGCGCTTGTTCCAGAAACGACTACATCAATCATAGCGTATTTCCAACCATAGTCATGCAAAAATTTCGCACGCTTTTCCATTTCTTTTGTTTCAGCTGTAATATTAAGCAAAGCGTCTTTTACTTCTCCAGTTTCTTTTTCGGCTTTGTCTCTTAACTTTGTCATTAGTTTCACTCTTTTGTAAAAATTATTGAAACTTTGGCTCGTCAAATTCTCATCGTCTTTAACTAAATCAAAACCGCCTAGCCATGTTTCATAACCTATTTTTGCATGTTCTTCTGAACTGAAGCCAACTTTTGGCTTTGGAACAGCTCCAGTCAAAGGCCTGTCATAAACTCTGAAATATTTTCTCAATCCTTCAATTCCAAGATTTGGACCTTTGTAATTTTTTATATATTCTTCAGGTAATGAAGCGTCGATTAACCTCAAGTTTTTCAAGGCTTTCATTCCAAAAATATTTCCTGCAATTCCACTTAATAATTGAGGGAGATTTCCTTTTTCCCATAAGTCAAGAGGATAAGCAACGTAAACATAATTTCCTTCAATTTTGTAAGCAGTAGCCATAAGTTTTTTCATCATCTCAGGGAGTTTGAATAATGTTGTCCATGTTCCAGTAGATGATTCCGAAGCCACACGACCTATCGCATCTTGTTTTGTTATTCCTCTATCTGGTTCGAAATAGAAAAGAACTTTCAAATCTGTTTTCTTAGGTTTGTATTTTAAATCAATAAAATCATGATACCACTCAACTTTTTTTTCTGTCATCTCACTTCTTTTTCAAAACATAACCTCTTTTTGTATCTTCAATAAAGTAGCCGAGATTATTAATCTTTTTCCTCAACTCATCTGATTTTTTCCAGTCGCTGTTTTTCCTTGCAATTTCTCTTTCATCTACAAGTTTCATTATTTCATTAGGAATTTCAATTTTTTCTTTTTTCAAAAGATTTAATCCAAAAACTTCATCAATTTTTTTTGTAGTTGCTATTTTTCCTTCGGCTTTTTTATCTCTAACTAAATTCCACAAAACCTGCAATGCTTTCGCGGTGTTTAAATCATCATTCATTGCGTTTTCAAATTCTGCAAGATATTTTTTGTTTAATTTTTTGTCATCCCTAATTTCAGAAATTATATTTTTCAATCTTTGATAAGAATTCTCTGAATTATCCAAGGCTTTTTTTGAAAAATCAATTGGTTTTCTGTATTGTGTTGAAATCACAAAATATCTTATGGTTTCTCCAGAGTAGTCTTTTAGAATATCTCTGATAGTTTTGAAATTACCAAGCGATTTTGACATTTTTATTTTATCTACGTTGACCATTCCATTATGAATCCAATAGTTTGCAAACTTTTTTCCGTAACCAACTTCACTCTGTGCTATTTCGTCTTCATGATGTGGGAAAATCAAATCTTGCCCTCCACCATGTATATCTAAAGGAAGTCCTAAAATTTTTTCAGACATTGCACTACATTCAATATGCCATCCAGGTCTTCCCTCTCCCCAAGGAGATTCCCATTTTGGTTCTCCAGGCTTTGAAAATTTCCACAAAACAAAATCTTCTTTATTCTTCTTTCCTTCTTTTTCCTTAACTCTCAAGCCGGATTTTAATTTTTTAATATCTTGATGGGACAATTTTCCATAGCCTTTGAATTTTGAAATATTATAATAAACACCGTCATTTTTTATTATGTAAGTATACCCTTTGCTTTCGAGCTTTTTTATTAACGCAATCATGTCATTGACATATTCTGTTGCCTTCGGCTGAAAATCAGGTTTAGAAATTCCTATCTTTTCATAATCTTCCAAATGAGATTTAAGATTTCTTTCAGTAAGCTTGTTTATATCTTCATTCAGTTCTTTTGCTTTGTTGATTATTTTGTCTTCAATATCTGTAATGTTAGAAACAAATTTCACATCATATTTTAGAAATTTCAAATATCTCCTAAGAACATCAAAAATTATCTGCATTCTGGCATGTCCTAAATGTGGCACATCGTTTACAGTAGGACCGCAGACATAAATTTTAACCTGATTTTTTTTAACTGGCTTAAAAATCCCTTTTTTTCTTGTTAGCGTATTATACAATTTTAATACCATTAGTATAACAAGGAAAAGTATTTTTTAAACTTAAAGTTCTAACTTGATAAGATGTTCACGTCTACATTTACAGTTGTTCCATACTGAGCCCCATCTTTGTCAACATTTACGCCATATCTTATCTGGCACGGAGGTGCATTGTCTGGAACAAGGAATCTTACAAACTCAGGGTCTTGCATTGAACTTCCTGGGGGAATTGATATACTCCCTGTTCTTCCTAATTCTATCCAACCTTCAGCTTCTTCCTCATTGACGTTACACCTTGTTCTTAAATCAGGGTCGTTAACAGAAATTACATAACTGAATGTCCCCGAAGTTGATTCAATATTTCTTATTGAAAATGCAAAACCAGCCGGTTCGTTTTTATTTATTGAAACCTGCCTTGTCGAAGGATATATTATAATTTTTCTTGAATCGTCCTCGGCAAATAGTTTGTTTATCTCGTTTTTCACAGCCTGGTCAATACTCTTGACGTTTTCAACAGAGCCAGTGAATATGGTTCTTACAAGCATTAATCCCAAAACCATAACAACCATGAAAAGAACAATTGCGACTATTGTTCCAATAGACATTTGAATCTGTGCCTTTTTATTTTCCATCTTATATTATTCCTAAGTTTGGTCCAAGATATGCAGTGATTATTGCATTTACAACAAGCATTACTATGCTTATAATTATTCCTGCAATGCTAAGATTCTTCGCCCTTTTTGACAATTCTGTTTTTTGTTTTTTGCTGTGAACAATTCCAACTATCCCAAGAACTGCTCCTGAGATTGGAACAAAAAAAGCCATCACGACACTTATTACACCAAGAACGTAACTTATCTGGCTGAAATCACCGTCCTTTTTTGCCATACCAAATAATTGCTTTTTTATTTTATAAATCTTTGTGTAATATCAATTCAAAAACTTTTTAATTATCAATGTTGTCTGATATTAATGGATTTTTTTCAGCAGGTGGTTCTTGGAATTGCTCAGGGAATAACTGAATGGATTCCAATAAGTTCAGAAGGCGTGATTATTTTTTTGATTTCAAATTTCTTTTCTAGTTCTATAGATGTCGAACTTTTTATTCGTCAGGCTTTATTTTTGCATCTCGGAACTTTTTTTGCGGCGCTGATTTATTTCAGAAAAGAAGTCAAGGAACTTTTGAAAGGTGCATTAAAATACAATCGCACTGATCCTGAGACAAGAAAAACCCTGAGATTTTTGTTCATCGCGACTCTCACTTCTGGAATTGTCGGTTTGGCAATAATAAATTTCCTCGATTTGGTAAATATAAATGAACTCCCATTAACAAGTTCTTCAGTAAACTTTCTTGTAGGATTTTTGCTTCTAATAACCGGATTTGTGCAGCTTAAAGTCAGGGACGGCGGTTACAAAAGACAGTTCCAATTAACAGATGCAGACAGTTTAATTCTTGGATTGCTCCAAGGTGTTTCAGCTCTTCCAGGACTATCAAGAAGCGGTTTGACAGTTTCGGGATTTTTGTTCAGGAAATTTGACGAAACAGTGGCTTTAAGGTTAAGCTTTCTTATGAGTCTTCCAATTGTTTTGATAGGAAATGTATTATTAAATTTTGATATCGCTTTCATAAAGGATATGTTTTTTGGATGTTTGCTTGCGTTTTTCTTTGGATTAATGACAATTCACATTCTTATGAAGTTTTCAGAAAAAGTTAAATTCGGTCACTTCGCAATTATGTTCGGACTTCTCGCAATAATCGCCGGTTTTGTTAATTTGTATTATTAAAATTTTATATAAATATTTTTAAAAGTAATTTCTTTATTAATTGATATGGGATTGGAAGATGATTTCATGACGTGGGAAGAGGCAAGACTTTTGGACGTTGCAATGGGTATAAAACGTGAAACAAAATGGATCTTCAGATATTTAAGAGCAGATAGAGAAGAAATTGATTTGGGTCCGTACAATACTAAACAAGAAGCAAAAATAACAAGAGATAATTATTCCAGTCATGGGGTTAAGTGTACAGAACCTATTGAAGTTCCTAAGGATTATGAATTAAGGAATTAAGTTTATTTTTAAGAAATGGGGCGACAGGGAGTCGAACCCCGGACACCATGAGCTTCAGTCATGTGCTCTCCCGCTGAGCTACCGCCCCTCAAAAGAAAAAGAATTAATTCTTTTTTAAATATGTTGTTTGCCTTCTATGATTTTATCTTTTGCCTTTTGAAAAAACATACATTTCTCGCGTTCTTCTGGCGAAGCCATACACCATAGTTGCAGTTCTAAATGGTCAACTTGTGCATTATATTGTGCACTGAATGGGTTTGGATTTTTTGTAAAATCTAAATTTGATAAGGCTGCTTTTGAACCACAATAATAAAACCTTTGTTCCAACCTATTCAAGTAAGGACAAACATTTTTTTCTTCGCTGTTATTTGTTAACTCGTCAATTATTCTTATTCGTTCAACTGGAACACAGTCATCCCAGCTAGGATTATCTTCCCAAGTTAAAATAAAATTTCTAGGGTCTACCATAAATGATTCATTTCAGAAGTGTTTAAAAAATTATGTAAGTCAGGTAGGCCAGCTTCTGTAGTTCGTCGTTTTCTGTTTTATCAGGAGCGAACCGAACTCGCTAACATTCGACTAAGCCCTTTCTTCTCATTAAAGAGATGCGCAGGTTGCACCGATTGAGTCAGCCGTTTCATCAAATCTCTCACGTCGTAACTCATCGCATGATTCAAAGTTCAGTGAGAGCTGTGCCGTTTCTGTTCTGTTGCTTTTCCTTACGGAAATCTTCCTTTCGAAAGACAACCACACATTTCCTCCGTGTAGTAAAGGAGGGGTTAGTGTAAGGGGAACCTTGGTGCCCCTTAGTGGCCGGACCTTCCTCAGAATTCGACGTTGTTATTTTGCAACATCTGGAAAATTAATTCCTGAATTCCGGAGTTAGCTTCCTGACTTACAAAAATCCTAAATAAAAAGAGTTTTTAAGGTTTTTGTTCAAAAAATTATAGAACAAATTTTCTTCACTATAGATTGAATATTATCTTCCCAAATCATTATTCTTATCTAACCCCTAAATAATAATTAATATCATAAAACAAAATTTACATTAAAAAATTATAAATATCAAGCAACTTTGGAGTGAGTGAATTTTCAGCTAAAATTTCAATAAATTTTAATCAAACATATTTGCATAAATTCCCCTAAGAACTCCTTCATCGTTGAAATATACTTCATAATTTACGTGCATTATTGAAGCGTTGTCAGCAACAATAATTTTATCTTTTCTTCCTGACTGTAAATCTGCTAATTCTTCCTCGAATAAAACAGTTCTTGTTTCTGGTTTTATAATAATTCCTTTTTCATTTTTTAATCCCGAAAGTTCTTTGAGTTTTCCAATTTCCCATGAACTAACTTTATGCCAATCATTGTATCTATGCTGATTCATCTGCGATTCCATTTTGAATGGTGCCCTGTCTATAGGACCTTCAAAAATTTTACCTCTTTTTTGATTAAAACATGTCACTAAATTTTGTTTTTTACCAAACCTATTTTCTTCATATTCTTGTGAAGGATAAAAAGTCTCCACATTCGTCCAATAAAAAAAATCTTTCCAATCTGATTTCTCAAATCCCTCTTTTTCCATTAATTCATTTAACAACTTGTATCTTAGATATGCTCTTATTCCTGAGAGGGAAGTATATCTCCCACTACTATTGGAAGATTCATTAAATGATGTTACTATTAATGAAGGCGGAGATGGTTCATTAAATGAATTACGATAAAAATCATCATCTTCTGAATAAAAATGATGCCAATCTTTAGCTCTTTCTTCACCTAAAACAATTTTAACATTTAATTCATGCCTATAAAGAAAATCTAAAGCCTCCTGGCTTTCATCACAATTATTAACTAGAAGGACTAATCCATCTGGTTTAACTTGATCTAAACTTTCTTTAGATTCAACAACACTCATAATAAAATTTAATAAAAACTCTTTAAATAAATTGTTGTGTAGGATTGTTTACTTCCTCTTTTCTTTCAAATACTTCAACATTGTATCAGCGTCAGAAACTTCAAAAGGGTCGTCAGGGCAATCGTCGCTGAAACCAGGTTCAATGAAAATCTTTTCCACAACTCTATCATTCACAACCATAGAGTATCTCCAGCTTCTTTCGCCGAAGCCGAGATTTTCTTTTCTTACAAGCATCCCCATTTTTCTCGTGAATTCTGCGTTTCCGTCAGGAATTAGTTTTACTTTATTTGCGCCTTGATGCTTTTCCCATTGATGCATAACGAAAGCGTCATTTACAGAAAGACAATAAACTTCGTCAACTCCGTTTGCTTTTATTTCATCGTAGAATTTTTCATATCCTGGCAGATGTGTTGAAGAGCATGTTGGTGTAAAAGCACCAGGCAAGGCGAAAACCACAACCCTTTTTCCTTTGAAAATTTCATCTGAGTGAACATCTTGCCATCTGAAAGGATTTTCTCCTCCGAGAGATTCATCTCTAACTCTCGTCTTGAATATAACACTAGGAACTTTTTTACCTTCTATCATAAAAGTCCCAGATAATTATTATTTAAAAATTTTTTGTATAAAACTATTCCTTAACAAAATCCCCTTCAATTGCATTTAGATTGTTGAATACAACTTTCATTTCTTCAGTTTGGATTTTAACAGAAACTTCCCTCAAGCCAATGTTGAATGTGCTTATTTTGTTATCATAAACCTTCTCGTCAACGAAAATCTTTATTAATTCATTATGTCCGAACGGAGGAACAGCACCAATTTTACACCCTGTTTTTATCATAACTTCTTCTTCATTTCCAATTCTTGTTTTATTATTTGACCATCCAAGCTTAGAGGCTACTTTTTTAGAATCAACCTTTTTATCAGCAGGGACATTTACAACAACCCATTCTTCTCCATTTGTGAAAAGAATTGACTTTATTCCTTGTTTCAATTCAAAACCTCTTGTTCTAGCAGCATCCTCACTTGTTATGACTTCTTCATGTTCCAAATAAGTTGGATTTAGGTTTAATTTAAAAAATTTATTTTTTATTCTATCAACTTCTTCTTGTCCCATAAAAATATATAAAATATGAAGTTTTTAACATTATCTTATGAAAAAGAAAAAACTTCTTTTTGTCTGTACTGCAAATTTGCAAAGAAGTCCGACTGCTGAATCTTTGTTTGATGGAAATGAAAAATATGAAGTAAAATCTGTGGGAATTAATGGTCTCTCTCCCAAAAAAATCACAGTTCACTCAATGAAATGGGCTGACATTATTTTCTGCATGGAAGAAATCCACAAAGATTACATTCTTAAAAAATTTCCAGAGTTTAAAAAGAAAAAAATAGTTATCTTAGATATTCAAGATACTTACTTTAGAAATGACCTTAGGTTGATTGGAATACTAACGGAAAAACTTGATAAATATTTAAGATAAAATCCTTAAAATCCGTGTTTCTGTACATATTTTTGATGGTATTCTTCTGCTTTCCAGAATTTTGGTGCTTTTTTTATCTGCGTAACTATTTTTCTTTCCATGTTTTTTTGTCTTTCTTTTTTTGATTTTTCAGCCAGCTTTTTCTGTTTTTCGTTGTGATAAAAAATCATAGAGTTGTACTGGCTTCCAATATCTAAACCTTGTCTGTCTTTTGTAGTAGGATTATGAATATTCCAAAAAATATCCAAAAGTTTTTTATACGAAATTTTTTTTGGGTCAAATATTACATGAGTTGCTTCAACATACCCAGTATTCAAAGAGCAGACATTTTGATAAGTTGGATTTTTCATTTTTCCTCCGATGTATCCAACTTGAGTTTTCAAAACTCCTGGAGTTTTTGAAAATATATCTTCAGGTTTCCAAAAGCACCCTGCTGCAAAAATTGCCGTTTCTGTTTTTATTTTATTTTCCATTTTTATTTTTAAAATCCAAAGCTAGAGAATTTATGCAGTATCTTTTTCCCGTAGGACATTTTTGTGTTTTCGTTTCTTTAAATAAATGACCTAAATGCGAGCCACATTTTGCGCATAAAACTTCTACTCTGTTCATGCCGAGGCGATTATCTTCTTCAATCCTGATGTTTTTATTTTTCATAACATCATAAAAGCTCGGCCAACCTGTTCCAGAATCAAACTTAGAGTCTGAAGAAAACAATTCACTTCCACAGGCGCCGCAAACATAAACTCCTGTTTCTTTGTTGTGCAATAATTTTCCTTTTCCAGGAATCTCAGTTCCTTTCTCTCTCAAAATATGATATTGCTCTTTTGATAATTTCTTTTTCCAAAAGCTTTCAGGTTTTTTCATAATAAAAAACACTGTTGCAAATTATAAAAATATTACTAAATTTTGATTTTAAAAAATTCTGATATGCAAAGATTTTATAACACTAAAATCTAATAAAGAATATCACTTAAAAAATGGTAAAAAGGTCAAAAATTTAGAAATTTAAAATGTATAAAAAACAGATTTTGTTATTTGCTCTGGTTATTATAATAATTTTAATCGGCGCGTACTATTTTGTTAAGCAAAACAACAAAGATGAATTTTATTTTTATCAAAAGATAGACGAAAATCCGAATTGTGATTTCCCCATTGAATTTACTCACCACTTTACAGATGTTAATACAATTGATTCTATAATTCCCCCTGTTTTTAGAAATAGCAAAGGAACAATGCCAACTACTCTTATAAACATCGACGGAGAAGCTCCACTTTATATGCCAACATCGGGCAAGTTGATTCAGGGGTCATATCACACTGAGCAAGGCGCAGAGTTTTATATGTGGGAAGTTGATGTTGGTTGCGGAGTAACAATTGTTTTTGATCATGTAACAGAGCCGATTGAAAAAATCAGAAAATTATTCCCGGATATTCCAAGAAACGACAGCCGCACAGATTTTTTCAATAGCATATTAGAAATGGAAGCAGGAGAGCTTGTTGGCTACACTACTGGTACTGTAAATGCACATAATTGGAATTTTGCTGTTTACAATTCATCAGAAAAAAATTATCTTTTTGAAACAGGAGAATTTGCCCAATATCCAAAATATTTCACGCAGGTTTGCCCATTTAAGTATTATAATGAATCAGCAGCTGAACTGTATAAAGAGCTTTTTGTATTATCTGATAAAGATATAGTTGTTGAGAAAAATCTTTGCGATGATTCATAAGAATTAATAAATTTTAGATTCAAGTGTCCTAAAAATTTTTACCAATTCCTTGTTCCTTTCACCATTGCTATACTTTACCTCTTGACAAGTCATTTTAAACCTTTTCAACTCAAACTAAAAATTCAAAAATAAAATAAAAAAATTACCTCTTTTCTT
The DNA here is from genome assembly GCA_018304175.1 of Candidatus Pacearchaeota archaeon. Taxonomy (GTDB): domain Archaea; phylum Nanobdellota; class Nanobdellia; order Pacearchaeales; family GW2011-AR1; genus JAGVWT01. The sequence goes on along the minus strand of JAGVWT010000010.1, from coordinate 2,895 downwards.
TAAAATTTAAATTAAAATCTTTTTGGCGTTTTTACAATTCAAAATCTTCTTGGTCTGTTTCCGAAACTTCTGCCTCCACCTCTATCGCCACCGCCTCTACCTCCTCCAAATCCACTTCCTCCTCCTCTATTACTACCGAAGTTTCTTCGTTCAGGTCTTGGTGCGTCAGGGTCGAATGGCTTTGCTTCATTTACATTCAACTTTCGCCCTTCAAATTCTTTCTCGCTCATTTCAGAAATTGCTTTCTTTGCATTCTCATCGTTCTTAAAAGTAACGAATCCGAATCCCTTGCTTCTTCCGGAAAACTTGTTCTGTATAACTTGAGCTTCTTCAATCTCGCCGAATTCAGAAAAGATCTTCCTGAGTTGCTCGTCATCAACACTGAAAGGCAAATTCCCTACATATACTTTCATTATTCACTTTCCTCCTTACACTTATTTGAGCATTAAGAATCAGTCTATGCTTCTTCCTAACAGCTTGAAAATATGTAATAATCTTCGTTTTTAAACCTTGCGAATTTAACCTTTACCCTTTTTTAATTATACATAGTGTTCATGGCTTTATACAAAATATAATATTTAAGTGGTAGCCAAGCCATACATCCAAGTTTAACGAGGGGATTTCCTTTTCTTCTGTCATAAGTTGTTCCGTTTATAGCTCTATTCAAACCCATAAAATCTAAATCGCTGAGAGGCATAATTAATTCACTTATGATATAACTTAATCTTGAGAATTCAGAAGAATTTCTGTCAATTATTTTGCTACCAATTATAATTCCAGAATCAAAAGCAATTTGCTGAAGCGATTTCATAATATTTTTATTTTTTCCTAGTTTAAAAATATTTATGAGAAAATATAAATAGTTTTAATATTTTGATTTTCCATGGAATCTGAAGACTTTTTTAATTTAAGTAGAAGATATGGAAAAGACATAACCCTTGAAGAAGCCTTTAAGAAATTTGATGAAGAAATTAGGAAAGAGTTTATGGGAGCATTTGAGTAGAAAGTGTTTTAAGGTTTGAAGAATAATAGGGATTAATGACTTTCAAACTTTCTCCGTCTTCTTTGAATCTTATGAAAGAATGCCCAAGATGTTTTTGGTTAACTCAGCATAAAGTATGGAAAAGACCTGAAGGTGCTTTTTCTTCTCTTCCTTCAGGAATGGATAAAATACTAAAAGAACATTTTAACAAATTTATGGACAGAGGAAAGTTACCCCCAGAACTAATGGCAAATGGGCATACTAATAAAATGAAATTGTTTAACGACCATACTTTACTGGCTATTTGGAGAAGTAACTTTAAAGGAATTCAATGGAAAGACAAAGAAGGAAACATTCTTCGTGGAGCTGTAGATAATATTTTAATGAAAGGAAAAAAGTTAATTGTTTTGGATTATAAAACAAGAGGTTATGCACTTAAAGAAGATACGGCTGAACATTATCAAGACCAATTAGATATTTACAATTTTCTTTTAAGAAAAGAAGGATATGATACTGAAGATTATGCTTTTCTGTTATTCTATGTTCCTAAAGAAGTTAATGATACTGGAGAAGTTATTTTTGATACTGAATTAATAAAGATGAAAATTGATATAAAAAACGCAGAAAAGATATTCAATAATGCAATTAAACTATTAAACTCTGATTGTCCTCAGAAGAGTTGTGGATGGTGTGAAGGGAGATGAAAAACAAACTTGAAAGGATAACTCTTGGATTGATTCTTTTTGTATTGATTGTTTATCTGCTTAGAATTTTCAAAGTTGAAAATGTGGTTTTGGGCTGGCTTGTTGTGATAGCTCTTTCCCTTTTTCTTATAATTCATACTTATAAAATGATTAAAAAAAGAAAATGAACAAAAAACTTTTGGACATGATACTTTGGATTTTGGGAATTACTGCCTTAATTCTCTTGTTTTATGGAATAATCAAAACATTTACATAAAAAATGAAAAACAAAAAACTAACCTTACAAGAAAAGATAACTGCTGATATTGATGACGAAATTGGAAATTTAACAAGGAAAATTCAAAAGAAAAAATAATCTAGTTTTATTTTTCTCACTTTCCTACTTTAAAAATATTTGTGGGAAAAATTAGCTAAGAATTTAAACTTTAATAGAATGTTTTACAATATAATTATTATCCCTAGCTAATTTTCCTGAATAGATATCTAAAAACATTTTTCTTGTTTTACCATTCATTTCGTATTTAAGAGGTAGGTTTATTGCAAGTTTTCCAGTGTCTGCAACCATACATTGAAATTCAACAAAATCCAATGCTTCTAGTCTAACTTCTTCTGAAGAAATATCTGAATTAATTTTTTTAGCATATCCTAGATAAGATTCTATTAGTCTTTGAAATAATTGCTTGTTCCCATTTTCAGATATTTCTCTCATATAATTTAAATTTGTTATACCATCTGTTAAAGCCTTTCCTTTATCAAATCCTACAATTACTGCTTCTACTATGGTTTCAAGTTTTTTATTTTCCATAAACATCTCTTAATTTTCTTGTTTTTAAATCCTCTCATTAGAAAAAAATCTTTAGAATTCTCGCAACTCAATAAACACTGAGAACATCCATTACTGAACATATTGTGATAATTAAATCACAAGTGAAGCTTTTAGTAGTTGTCTGCTGAAACTCTCGCCTTGCGGCTTGAGCCTTACACAGCAACTCTATCGACGTCGTGTTTTTCGACGGCTTTAATTGTCTCGTCTTGCGGGTGGCTTCGAGCTTAGATGCTTTCAGCTCTTATCCATAAAATGCGTAGCTATGCGGCCTGCCAATGACAACCGCTCACCAGAGGCATCCGAGTCAGGTTCCTCTCGTACTACTAACTCGTTCCACTCAGACAATAACACACCTAGTAGATATCATACAAACTGTCTCGCGA
>JAGVWT010000014.1 GCA_018304175.1 Candidatus Pacearchaeota archaeon | reverse complement strand
AGCGTCAAGATATTCTGCTCTCCAAGGGCTTCTAACTTCTGTGATTTCCCTGTAAATTTCAGGGAAGTTATCTTTTGTATGATTAAGAAATTCAACAAATTCTATAGGCATTAACATCCTGTTTCCTTGTTTTTGAAGTGCTTTATGAGAATCAAACCAATTCTTGCCATGAAGAGTTTTTTCTTTCGCAACATAAATTCCTGATGGAAGTTTGATAAAGTCTGCATCTTCTGTCTTTTGAGATTGCCTTTGTTCATTTCTCAAAGTATATGGAACTTTCATTTTATCAAGTCGTTCCAAAGTTTCATTACTAACATCTATTGTTGGTGCCATGAATCAAACATAAAAATACATTTTATAAGGTTTATGGTAGAAAATTCTCACTCACAAAATCCCATATCAGACGAAGTTTTGAAAGGCTCGTAGAAAACAAGTTTTATCCATCCAAGATAAGGAGCAATTTTAAACATTGCTTTACCAATTATCTGTCCTTCAGAAATACTCAACTCAGAGTTTAGTTGCCCATTATTGTTGTCTCCCATTGTTGAAAAGGTAAGAAAACCAAGGTTTCCCTGACCATCAACTTTCCTTTCAATAGAAACAACGCGGTGAATTATCGGCGTGCCTGAATTTCCGGAACTGAAAATTATTATTTCACCTATTTCAATGTTCTCTGGTTTCACGCCGGTTATCAGTAAGATATCTCCTTTGTTAAAACCGTTTTTCATCCTAAACTCTTGAAACTCTGTTTTTTCTATTCCAAAAGCAGAATACTTTGCTTCATTATCGTCAAACCATTCGCCAAAATCTGAGAGCAAATTTCCATTATGGTACATACTGCACGATTCAACAATCGCTAATGGTAATTCTGTGCTTGTTATAAAGCTTAATCCTGGAAAGAAAATGAATTTTATAATTATAAAAATGAATACCAACGATAAAATCCACCCTTTAAAACTGTCGTCTTTCCAAACCAAAAACCAAAATTTATCCCAAAACCTTTTCAAATTATTAGCAAAACTTTTTTCACTCATTAACAAAAAAAGCACAAGATGTTTTTAAGATGATTGGTTATTACACTTTTACCACAGAAATATTTAAAAAGTATACTTTCTAGTGTATACAGGTAGGTATATACAAGAAATTCAAAATGGTAAATGATATTTTTGACAACAAGATTTTATGCAAAAAATGCAATTCAGAAATGGAAAGAGCAAATGTAATCAGAAATGGATTCATAATGAGGACAATGATTTGTCCGAAAAAAAGTTGCAATGAAAAAATCATTCATCCAGTTGACGAGCAGAATTACAATAAATTTATAAATTTAAGGAACAAGGAGTTCAGCGTAAAAATGAGACTTGTCGGAAACAGCTACGCAGTTTCAATACCAAAGGAAATAGTTTCATTCATGAACGCGCAAAGAAGAATAATGGATGATATGGTAAAACTTTGTTTTGAAGAAATGGGAAGATTGTCAATAAATTTCGGCGAAAATCTAAATGAAATCGCAAAGGTAAAGGAGAAAAAAAATGGCAGCTGAAATAATAAATTTTTCAATAAAAACCTCTAGCTTGGATTATAAGTGTGTAATCTGCCTTGAGTCCACAGGCATTAGGAAAGATACACCAACTGAGCTAAGGACGAGAATAAATTATGTTGAAGGACTAGGACATATGTGCGATTTCCACAAAAGTATTTATCAACCTGAAAGATTTCAATCATACAGACAATTAATTGATGAAAGAAATAGTGGGAGATTAAAAATTGGAGGAAGTTTAAATTAAAATGGCACCGGCAAAACCAGTAAGACTAAAAGTTGTTGAAGCGATTCCTGACGACGCATACAAAGGAATTGCAAGAATTGACTCAGAGATAATGAGAACTCTCGACATTAAGCGAGGCGATGTTATATTAATAAAAGGAAATAGGGAAACAATTGCAATCGTCGATAGAGCATATCCTACCGACGTCGGCGAGGGAATTTTAAGAATCGATGGAATAATCAGGAGAAACGCAAAAACAGGAATTGGAGATTTTGTAACTGTATCAAAAGCAGAAGTAAAAGAGGCGAAAAAAATAATCATAGCTCCAATGCAGAAAAATGTAATGATTCAAGGTGACTCTGAAGGATTGAAACGCGGTTTATTGGGAAGAGCGGTTTTGAAAGGTGACATTGTTGTTCTTGGCGGAGTTCAAAAAAGAAGAGATTTAATTTCAGAAGATTTCGGCGGAGAATTCCATGACATATTCGGAGATTTTTTCGGAGGAATGGGACTCGGAGATTTAGGGGGTAGATTAACGCAGATAAAATTCATTGTCGCGACTTCAAATCCAAACCTACCAACAATCATTACCGAAAACACAGAAGTTGTCCTGAATCCAAAAGCAATTGAAATCACAGATGAAAAATTTCCTGAGATAAACTACGAAGATATAGGTGGTTTGAGTGAAGAAATCAAAAAAATTCGCGAAATGGTAGAAATTCCATTGAAGCATCCGGAAATTTTTGAAAAGTTGGGAATAGAACCTCCAAAAGGTGTTTTGCTTCACGGTCCTCCTGGAACAGGAAAAACTCTCTTGGCAAAAGCTGTCGCGAATGAATCAGATGCAAACTTCATATTGCTAAACGGTCCAGAAATAATGTCAAAATTCTACGGAGAAAGCGAGAAAAAAATTCGTGACTTGTTCGAGGAAGCCGAGAAAACATCTCCAGCAATTATTTTCATCGACGAAATAGATGCAATCGCACCTAAAAGAGAAGAAACAATGGGGGAAGTAGAAAGAAGAGTTGTTTCACAAATACTGACAATGATGGATGGAATGAAATCTCGTGGTAAAGTTATTGTCATCGGAGCAACAAATAGAATTAATTCTATAGACCCTGCATTACGAAGACCTGGGAGATTTGACAGAGAAATTGAAATAAGCGTTCCAGGCAAAGAAGGAAGACTTTCAATTTTGAAAATCCACACAAGAGGGATGCCTTTAAGAGAAGTCGACCTTGAAAAACTAGCTTCTGTAACTCATGGATTTGTTGGTGCAGATTTGGAAGCATTGGCGAAAGAAGCTGCAATTAATGTTTTAAGAAAATTCTTGCCAAAAATGAAACTCGACGAAGAAGAACAAATTCCCAGTGATATACTTGAAAAACTTGTCGTGAAACAAGAAGATTTTATGGAAGCTTTGAAAGTAGTAAGACCTAGTGCAATGCGTGAGGTTCTAGTTGAAACTCCTGATGTTGACTGGGATTCTGTTGGAGGGTTAGATGAAATCAAAGGCGAACTCAGAGAAGCTGTTGAATGGCCGATGAAATATCCAGAAACATTTGTGAGAATGGGCATAAGACCAAGCAGGGGAATTTTGCTTTACGGTCCTCCAGGAACTGGAAAAACACTTTTAGCAAAAGCAGTCGCAAAAGAATCAGGAGCTAACTTCATTCAAGTAAAGGGACCTTCATTGTTAAGCATGTGGGTTGGGAAATCAGAAGAAGGAGTAAGAAAAATTTTCGAGCGTGCACGCCAAGTTGCACCTTGCGTAATATTTTTTGATGAAGTTGATGCTCTCGCAGGCAAAAGAGGAATTGAAGCGGGAACAAGGGTCACTGAAAGAGTTCTGAATCAAATTCTCGCAGAGATGGATGGTTTGGAAGATTTGAAAGATGTTTTAATCATTGGAGCTACTAACAGACCAGATATGTTAGACCCTGCGCTTTTACGTCCTGGAAGATTCGACAGGATTTTGCTCGTGGGTGCTCCTGAAGAAGATGGAAGATTACAAGTTTTGAAAATTCACACAAAAAACATGCCACTCGCAAAAGATGTAAACCTTGAAGACATCGCGAAAAAAACTCAGGGTTATACAGGAGCAGATATAGAAGCTCTTGCAAGAGAGGCTGCAATGCTTTCGCTGAGAGAAGACATAAATGCAAAAAGCGTGAAGAAAAAACATTTTGAAGACGCGCTGAAAAAAGTCAAACCGAGCGTAAGCAAGCCAATGATTGAAGTTTACAAGAAAATAGAGGAAAACTACCTCAGGTCCTCAAAAGCTGCAATGCCTACAAGCGGAAGTTATTTTGGATAAAATTGTCTTCGTAGAACCCAGTTATTAGAATAATTGTTAATCTAAAAAACCAAAATACAATTTTCCCATTCAACCTACCTAAAAACATCCGCTTCACCCAAAATATTTTTCTACAAATAACACACAAAAAATTTATGTTATCAGTTGCAGAAAATAACGAGCGACTTCAGAGAGAGCGTTTTTTAAGAAGGGGTTAGTGTAAGGGGAAACTTGGTTCCCCTTACGAGCAACTTTGCGGTGAGCAATTTGTCACCTTTTTAAAAGAACAACAAAACAGTAAGATTTAAATATGTTAAAATTTTGGAGAAGATATGGAAACACCCTTAGATAAATTTTTAGACGAATTAGAAAGAATTAGGAGTATAGGTGAAGTAAAGAGGGTTTGGGGAGAAAATATACCTCTTAATGAATCACCAATTATAGAACTAAATTCTGAATTCTTAGCAAGGCGACACTCGGAAATGTTAAGGGAAAGCTATCTTGCAGGAACTTTTAACCACATATCATACAACAGTCCAGCAGATACTCATTTTGGTTTTCAAGGATTTGTAAATGAGAAAAATATTGAATTTGTTATAAATAAAATTGTTAGTGACGCAAAACAGGGAAAATTACCATCAAAATATCAAACCTTTTTGTTTATTGATTATCAAGATTCAGAAGGAGAATTAATATAAAATGACAGAAACAATTGGAGAAACACAAAAGGGATTTATAAGATTAATTAAAGAACAAAATGTCTTAAGAACATTATTAGAATTAACCAAAAGCTCGGATAGATGTAAATATTTCCAAGTTGTTAGAGTGTTAAAATGTATGCCTAATGATGAAAAACTTAGTTCACTGGGTTCTCCATATGGAACATTAGGTAAATCTGATATAGAAGAAGTACTTAGCAGGTATTCAGAAAATTCAGAATGGATTATGGATGTCGAATTAATAAATCAAGATGGAGTGGGAATATGTGGAGGCAGTTATAACTCATACGGTTATAGAGCTAATCTAGAAAAAGAAGATGAAATTAATGATTTCTTAAAAAAGCGATTTAAAATTGTTGAATATACAAATTAAAAATGACAGACAACATAATTGACTATGAAAAAGCAGGAAGAGAAATTGTAGGAAAAAGAAATCGTCAAAGAGGATATGCTGATTTAAGGGATGTTATAGAAGATGTTTCAGAAAGACTTAATAGAGTTATAGAAGAAAGAATTAATCAAGAAAGAAATTATTAAAAATAAAATGACAAAAAAATTAGAGAAATTTTTTCAGAGAGTGGGTGATTTAATGTATGACGTTGAGCCTGTCTTATATCCTTTTGATGTCTTAAAAAATTTATTAGGTGAAGAAGCTTTCAAAGACAAATGGTATAATGATTATGAAAGAAAGTATAATATAGATAAATGGCCACATAATAACGTTCTTGCTCTTTTAGATAACATTCAAGAGATGGTTAACTTTGGTACTATTTATTGTAGACAAGAAAGAATACCGGCTGATGAATTAGGAAAAAGATTTGAAGAATATGAGAATCATGTAAGGCAAACCATTACTGAAATAGAGAGCCACATTCAAGAAGTCTTTAATGTACCTTCAATTAAACTACGCGAACTCTATAAGGGGGGATATGATGGAGGTAAAAGGCGTTATGCTGAATGGTATCAACATAAACTAAAAAATTAATCTCATTCATTCACTCAGTCGTCACAGTTGTTTTATCTTTTTCAATTAATATTGTATGTTCTGCCTGCGCGACAATTCCTTTTGATGTTTCAACTAAAACAGGATGGTGATACAAGTTTCCATTTTCTTCAAGCTGTTTCAATCCAATTAATGCTTTCGTACCAATTTTCCTTACGAGCCATCTAGAACAAAAAGGAAGCGTCTTGTATTCATTTATTATAAACTCAAGAACTTCTCTTGCCACAGAACTTCTGATATTTTTCTCGCTCCTCAATTCATAAATTCCAGAAGGTTTTCCGTCGTGGATTTTTCCGTTGCCATTTGTTGCAAAAGGTTCTATCGCATACTGTCCTTCTTCAAGTTTGTTTTTGCTTTTGTTATCAATGTTTGGGATCATAATTCCTGAATGAACTTCGTAGCGAGTGATTCCATGTCCTCCTAAATTAACAATCGGTGAAAATCCTCTAGACTTAATTGTTTCCTGAATTGCCTTGCCAATTTTTCCAACTTCCGTATTGATTTTCGCAGTTTTTATCGCGTTTTCCAAAGCTGCTTTCGCTGCTTCAATCAATTTTTTATTCACTTCACTATTTTCTAAATCCAAAGAAAACGCAGTGTCTGCAATAAATCCGTCGACATGAACACCCAAATCAACTTTTAGTAAACCTTCTGCAATTTTTGTATCATTGTAACTAGGAGTGTAATGTGCCGCTTCATCATTCACGCTTAAATTCAGGGGAAAACCCGGCTTGCCTCCAAGCTCTATAATTTTTCCTTCAACCTTATCTGCGATTTCCAATAAAAACATACCTTTCTTTATTATTTTTCTCGCGTATTCTTTCGCTTCAGCAGCAATTTTTCCTGCTCTGAAAATTTTTTCTTTAGACATTTTATTTATAAAATAGATTATACAAAATCTTTGATTTTAGTTTGTCTGTCTGATTCATGAATTAATTAGAAAATGTGATTTTTTAAGTGTATTTGTTCTACTAAAACAAAATTCTCTTCGCAAAGCTTAGCCATTATCCCCTCTCCTTCAATCTTCTGTTTTTCGGAATGAAATTGCTGATTTTTTCCGCAGATGCTTTTCCAGTCCCTACAAAATTGTCCTTGTATTTCATTATCAAAAAATCTTTCTTGCCTGTGCTTATATTTAATTCCTGCCCCTTCATCCATTTTTCAAAATCCTCATTGTTTTGGATTTCAAAGATATTCTTCTTAATCTGGTTCTTGAAAATTTGCGAGCCTTCAATGCTCAGTCTTATTTTTCCAGTTAAATCATCAACTTTCGCAAAATAAACTCCAACTCTTTCAATAACGATTGAATCTTCAATATTTTTTAGTTCAGTGTCGCTTAAACCAACAGACGACAAAAACAATCTATCTTTTCCCCTAGCAACAATTTTCCCAGGTATCTCATTTATCCCAAATTGCTCATTAAGTTTATCAAGAATTTCTTTTCTTTCTCTTTCATTCATTATTTTCAGTGGTATGAATTTCTGATTGTCCATTTTACTTAGATTTTCTTATTAGCCAAGAAGAACTTTGAATTTTTTCTCCTAAGCCGTCAACGATTTTTATTCCATGATTTTCACATATTCTTCTTTCTGGAATATCACCACTGAAGCGATCACCGCCTTTCGCAAATATTAATTCATTTCCTTTATAATCTCTTGCTATTTTTGTTAGCGAAGCACAAACACTTTTATCTCTATCTATAGCAAGAAGAGCATCATCAACATATCTTATTGACCTTACAATTTCTAACCTCTCATTTGCAGGCATGAAAATCTCATTTTTCTTCATTGCGCATTGATAATCATTGTTGACAATAACAATTAATTTGTCTCCCAATTCTCTTGAAAGCTTCATGCATTCTAAATGTCCGACGTGTAATGGATCAAAATATCCTGAATTGATTATTATTTTCATTTTATTTTTTTGAGTTTGGCGATAAAAAATCCTTCTGTATTATTATCTTGTGGATAAATTCTGCACGTATTTTTTAGTTCATCACTAAAAATTTCATCATTCCATTTAGTTATTCCGCTTCTGCATTTCACAGGTAAAGTTATTTTCTCAACTCTTATATTTTTGAATTTCTCCAAGACATAATTTATTATTTCTTCATTTTCTTCAGGTGCGTGAGTGCACGTTGAATAAACAATTTCTCCATTAGGTTTTAAGACTTCTATAGCATTTTCCAACAAATTCTTCTGTATTCTGGAAAGACTATAAATTTTTTTTATGTTCCACGCAGGAAAAGTTTTTGGCATACTTCTAAAAGTTCCTTCTCCAGAACACGGGGCGTCAACAAGTATTTTATCAAAAAGGAAATTCTTCATCTTTAATTTTCTGCATAAAGCCGCACCATCACTTTTCGTGATTACTTCATTCGTCACACCACATCTTTCTAAGTTAGAAGCAAGAATTTTTATCCTTTGTAGTTTAACATCGTTGGCAATTAACGTGCCTGCATTCTTCATTAACGCAGCTATTTGAGTTGTCTTTGAACCAGGAGAAGCAGCAAGGTCAAGAATATTCTCTTCGGGTTTTGGGTTTAAAGCCAAAATAGGAAGCATACTAGTAATTTCCTGAACATAATAATAACCTAAAATGTGCTCTAAACTTCTTCCCAATTCACCAGGAAACAACTTTGAATCAACAACCATTATTTCAGGGTGATTTTTTATCGGCTGTTTTATTTTCCAGTTTTTCTTTTCAAGCATTTCCTTAAGTTTCTCAGGAGTAGTTTTCAAAGTATTAACCCTGAATGATTTCAACTCTGGCTTCGACAAAATTTCAAAATATTCTTTAGCATCTTCCTCATTCTCAAGAAGTTTTTTCATTCTCTCGACAAAAAGCGGTTTTGATTCAAAATTCATTTTAAACTCAAATGAAAATATTTATAAACTATTTTCATATTTTATATATTAATTAACTCTTCTTTTATAAAATGTTGGACATATGGATCTATGCTTTTGTAAGTGTCTTTGTAGTTAGTCTTATCTCGCTTGTAGGCGCACTAACAATTTCTATAAATGAAAAGAAACTTAAGGGTTGGCTTATTTACCTCGTTAGCTTTGCAGCAGGAGCATTATTTGCTGGAGCTTTTTTGCATCTTCTTCCTGAATTAATTGAAGAACACGGATTTAGTGTTTATATTTCTGTAATGATACTTGGAGGAATAGTTTTATTTTTTATTCTGGAAAAAGTAATTCATTGGCATCACCATCATGTGCATTTCAGCGATGAAAAAGTGCATTCATTTTCGCTAATGATAATTATCGGCGATGCTTTACACAATTTTCTTGACGGACTGATTATCGCTTCTGCTTATCTCATCAATGTACAAGTAGGAATTGCGGCGACCATTGCAGTTATTTTACACGAAATACCTCAAGAAATCGGCGACTTTGGAGTTTTACTTCATGGGGGATTTTCAAGAGGTAAAGCATTATTTCTTAATTTTGTTTCGGGATTAGTGGCTTTGCTTGGAGTAATCTTTGCGTTATTTTTAACAAGCTACATAGAAAACATAGCATTCATGATTGTTCCTTTTGCTATCGGTGGATTCATATATATAGCAGGTAGTGATTTAATCCCTGAACTGAATAAACACACAGGAATAAAATCATCTTTGCTTCAGCTTTTAGCGTTCCTGTTGGGAATTTTGATAATGGCCTCACTTTTGCTTTTGGAATAAAGTTATACTTTATGTTAGAAATAGTGTGAAATAATTTACTCTAAAGTAAAGCGTTTACCTATACCTTCCATCTCTCTCCTTACGATTTTTGTAATCTATTCCTCCATCGTCTACTATTTGAATATCACTTATGTGTTTTCTCCATGTTAAAGGCATTAGATTTAAGTGATTATATCTGAAAAACGGAACTTTGCTATCTTTATTAAGAATTTCAACCAGCAATGGTTTGTGAGTTAATTTATGAGCAACTGAACGGGTGTGACCTCCATCATTAAATCTGAGATCCTGCCTCATTTTATGTATTACTAGTTCATAAGTTTTTATACCTGTTTTATACACAGGTACGGCTGGAAATTTATCTTCGTTCTCAATACCTCTAATGATTGCATCTATGGAAGCGCGAGTTACCTTTAAGTGATATCCATAAAATTTTACTTTATCTAAATCTAAATAAGTGTCTCCGTTTAAGAAAATGAGTCCCATGTTATCATTCCAAATACGAGTTAATGCTACATCAATAAGGGGATTAATTATACTTCTCATAAAATGTGTTTTGATTAAACTATTTATAAATGTTGTCTTAAGGAGAAACCAAATTAATTTCAAAAATCTCCCAACTTTGTCTGTTTTTTTCCGTCGATAATTTCTTTAGGTTCAATGTTAAAAACCTGTAATATGTTTTCAACTGCAGGCAGAATCTGATGTTCCAAGTAATATTTTACATCATAATTTCCTTTCTCATCAAGCAATTTAACTCTATCACGAACAAGTTTTTTCTCCTTTCCTTTTGTTTCGGCAACGTAATACTCAACAAGATTTCCCATGCTTATTGGAATTTCCCTTTCCTGCATTTTTTTTGCAGCTATCACATGCGGAGAAATTGCTTTGTACTCTGAAATCGGTTTTTTGAGCTGAGTTCTTATTATCAAATCTTCTCTATTGACTTCTCTTTTTTTGACTTTATTTATTATTCCTTTAACATATTCCAGTGCCATTTTATCATTTCCGTCCTCAAGAACAAACTTCAAAACTTGGTTCTGAACATTTCTTGCTAAATTACACCAGTCTCTCCTTACTGTTTCAAAACCACGAATTTTTAGCCTGTTATTCTTTTCAATCAAAGCATATTTCTTTTTCGCTCCCAAAACTCCAGAACGTTTTGTAACCCAGATTCCCCTTTTAAAAAACCCTTCAAGTTCAAGTTCCATGATTCCTGGAAGTTCTGAGTTTAGTTTTTCCAAAAAATTTAGAACTTCAGACTCTTTTTTATCATTCATCAAAAAGGCAATGCTGTCAGTGTCGCTGTAAATAGTTTTGTATCCTTCAGAGTCTATCTTTTTTATAGAATCCTTAATCGCTTTTCTTGCAAATGCAGCAGTTGCAGCCGCGGCTTCTCTACAATAATACCTTGCTCCAAAAAATCCCTGATATCCATAAGAGGCATTTGCAAGTAATTTGTAAGCATTGCTTCTTGCTGTTTTGACAGCGTCGGGCTTTTCTTTCAGCTCTCTTTTGTATTTTTTTCTTTTTTCAATAATTTCCTTCAGCATTTCTGGGAAAAAACCAGGGATTTTTGAGAAATAAACTTTTTTTCCAAGAATCTCAATGTTATGGGAATTCTTTTCAGGTTTTTCGAGAAAGGTTGACTTTGATAAATTATAAGTAACAATTGTGCTCCCATAGCTACTTGTAAAATCAAATACAACTATGTTTTCATACAAGCCCGGAATCGGCTCAAATACAAATGCACCCTCGTATTTTTCCATATTTCTCCTCTCAGATATTTCCTCATGAATTGGTTTCTTTTCAGGAATTTCATTAAATTTTTTCAAATTATGTAAAATGTAATCTTCAACGTTATTTGACATCCCATTCCTTGAAACATCAAACAATGGCTCTTGCATTATTCTTGTGAATTCAAACAAATCAGGCCAAAATTTTTCAAACAATTTTAAAGCTAAAACAGAATCGTGTAGATTATATTCAAAAAAGTTTTTCCACTCTTCCTTGCTAATTTTTGAAGAATGTTTGAATTTGAAATTTTTTTTCCTTTCTCCAAGAAATTCATTTGCAACTTCATCTAAAGAAAGTGTTTCTGACTGCATATACTGGGAATAAGCTGTCTGAATAAACCTAAGCAAGTCAACATGGACTATTCCATTTATTTTTCCCGTCGGGATTCTACCACGATAAAATCTTGGCTGGCTTCCATCAATTCCTAAAGACAATGAAACTTTATGTTTTTCTGCTCTTGCCTTTAAATAAGGTAAATCAAAACCATCTGAAAAATATCCTACGAGAAAATCGGGAGAGGATTTCTTTATTTCACTGACAAATCTTTCAAGCAATTCTGCCTCATCTTTAACATATTCAACATAGCCTAATTTTTTTGAGTCGTGTCCTTTCCATGTTATTACTTTATTAATTCCAGTATTTGAAACCAGAGACACCATAAGAATTTCTCCTTCACCTATCTTGAAATCATCGGCTTCTATATCATAAGCAATAACTCTCGGAGAGAATTTTTTTTCATCTATTTTCTTTATTTTATCAACTTTTATGCACAAATCAACATTCAATGCAGCATCAATTCCACCAAATTCAAATGAATTATTCAGCATTTCTCCACTTATCTCGTACCAATTTAATGGTAGAAAGTTTTTTTCAATTATGTAGTGGCTTATAAATCCCAAATCATAACCGCGTCTTTTTTTTATTCCTTCTATATTCAAATAGTCAGCAATATCGTGCAAATCCTTGTAATTTGTTGCAAAAATTTTCAAAGCTTTCACTTTTTCCCCAAGAAAATTTTTGTCGTGAATCTCAACTTTCTCAACCTGTGTTTTTCTGCCTCTTGATTCAACTTCTATTTTTTTTACATCCCCAATAATCTTGTTCATTTTTTCTTTTCCGATTTTGTCTTCAAGTATTGCCCATAAATACACAGGACATGAGTCAATCACACAAACCCTTTTTCCTTTAGAATCCCTTCCTATAATTTTCACGTAATTTCTCCCTTCAAAATCAAAATAGTCATAATCAATTGGAATAAAATCTGTTTTCATAAAACTTTAAAATAACTGTGTTTTATATTATTTATTGATACTAGGTTTTTTATGAACAAAAAGATTTATATATCACTAAATAGGAGTTAAAATATGGAAAAAAGGCAATTTCAAATTAGCCCAGAATCAAGAAAACTTAGAGCTTATGATATTGGGGATGCTTCAGGTTTTTATGAAATTTGTGTTGAGTTGGGTATTAATAGAAATAATTTATCAAATGCAGAAAAAAAACTCTATGATAAAGGCAGGCAGCCAACTTTTGACCTGATTAGAGGTGGTTTAGAGAAAAAAATAGAACCAGAAAAAACAGGTCCGATTTCTAAGCCGAGAAAACGAAGAGTAAGCAATACCACTTACGAGGGTTTTTTAACATCAGCACAAAAGATTTATGATCATTTGGTAGAACATGGAAAACCTGGTGACGGCGACGTCAGAAAAATGAGAGAGGCTTTGTTAGATAATTTTGGGTATAAATTTGGGCCTTATGGAATAACTCCTTTAAGAGATATGAGTGACGGTCAAGTCACAGGCACATTTCGGGGAACAGTAGAATATGCAAAAAGAAGATTGGATAAATAGATTAAATTTTTATAACTCTTTTACACTATTATAACATGGGATTGAATATAAGCGAAATAATTCCAAGAAGGGAAATTGAAATTCCAGAACTGAGAGGTAAAATACTTTGTGTCGACGCATTTAACATACTTTATCAGTTTCTCACAACTGTACGACAGCCAGACGGCACTCCTTTAATGGACTCAAAAAAAAGAGTCACATCACACTTGTCAGGATTATTCTACAGAAACATTTCTTTATTATCAGAAGGATTAAGCCTTGTTTATGTTTTTGATGGTGAAGCCCCTGAATTAAAACACAAAATACATAGTAAAAGAAAAGAGTTCAGAGATTCCACAAAGGAAAAATATGAAGCCGCGAGAAAAGCAGATGATTTAGAATTAATGCGACGTTACAGCTCACAATTAACAAGATTAAATGATGAAATGATTCAAGAAAGCAAAGAACTTTTAGTTTCTATGGGCATTCCAATAATTCAAGCTCCGAGCGAAGGAGAAGCAGAAGCAGCATATTTATGTAGAAAAAATCAGGATAAAATTTTTGCAAGTGTAAGTCAAGATTATGACAGTTTGCTCTTCGGGACTCCGAGACTTATAAGAAATTTAACTTTAGCAAGAAAAAGAAAAACTTTTTCAGGTTGGGTTGAAGTCAAACCAGAGATAATCGAACTTGATAAAGTTCTAAACTTTCTAGGAATAAATCTTGACCAATTGATATGTCTTGGAATTCTTGTTGGTACAGACTACAATCCTCGCGGCATTCCTGGAATCGGACAGAAAAAAGCACTTCAGATAGTGCAAAAATACAAACAGCCTGTTTTAATTTTCAAAAGTATTGAAGAACAATTCTTAAATCTTAGTGATGAAGACAAATTTGACTGGAAAGAAATTTTCGAATTATTCCATAAGGCAAATGTCAAAGATGAAAAATTCAAATTTCCTGAAATAGATGAAAAAAAAATCAAGAAAATTCTCGTTCAAGACCACGACTTCTCAGATGAGAGAGTTGAAAAGCAACTTGAAAAACTTCGTGACGCGAAAGAAAAAAACAAACAGAGAAATTTAGGTAAGTGGTTTTAATTATTTTTATTGAGATATTTCAAATAAATACCTATAAAAATCCCTAACAAAATCCCGTGTTCCTTGAGCCTTAACTGACAACTGATTATCTCTGTTTATATTTGAGTCTAAATACCCTTGAGAAGTGTGGAGATAAACCTTATCACTATCACAATTATATACATAGATTCCGTTTCTTCTATTCAAAAAAGATACCTTTGATTCTACAGGATATAAATCTGCATCTCTGTTATCATTTGTGTAATTACTCTAAGTTTTTCCTTTCTTGAAAATAACATAAATTTCTTAGAAAAAAGCTCTTTATAAATTTTTCTAAATGTAGTAATTTTAAAATAGTTACTAAACTGCAAAGAACGAAAAATTACCTTATATGTCTCTTAACTACATTCAGTATGTCGCGAGAAGTTACATTCAATCTTCTACATATTTCTTTTTCACCACTACCATATCCCCTATTTTTTAAATATCCCAAATAACCAGCCCAGCTTCTGTAAAATTTAGGATTATCAGTTTTATCCGCCCAATGCCTATAAGCTTTTGCTTCACTTATTAAAATATCAATTCTTGATGAAGAATTATTTGGATTATTTCCTCGCCTTTTCCTACATTATTCCTTTTCCATCAACGACAAACTCTGTAAGGCTTAATATTACTAAAAATCCCCCTATAATTAAAAGAGTTCTAGAAAATTTTAATTTCCAGATCATGAGTGCTACCAAAGCTAAAAAAACCAAAGGCAAAATTGTTGCTAAAAAATCACTTGGTAAAAAGCTGAATAAATTATAAAAATACAGGTCATAAGTTATACCACTTCTGTAAACCCACCAAGTTATTCCGAAAGAAAGTGCAAAGGTAATTACTGCAGCTATTATTGTATTGTCCCTAAAAAACCTTGATAAAGGATAATAAAGCAATCCGAAAGATACTAAAAATATTATTCCGAGCAGAACTGTTGAATCATCCAAGTTAAAATATCCAAAACTCCCGTAGCCATATCCTCCGTAATACTGGGCGCTTACAAAACCAATCATACCAATCAAAACAAATCCAAAAAATATCAAAAAACTCCCTTTTTGCATAATAAAATAAAGAAATAGTTTTTATAAACTTTCTTGTATTTTAGTATTCATGAAAATTGAAAATCTAAAAGGTTTTGATATTGTGGGAAATATAGCAATTTTGAAATTCTCGCGAAATATGAAAGGAAAAGAAAAGAAAAAAATTGCTGAAAAGTTGCTGAAAAAAAATCCTACAATTAAAACAGTTCTTGAAAAAACCGGAAAATTCAAGGGAAGGCTAAGAAAACAGCAGACAAAGCATTTGTTAGGAATTAAAACTAAAGAAGCACTCTACAGGGAAAATGAATGCGTTTTCAGATTTAATGTAGACAAAACATACTTTTCCCCACGATTAAGCAATGAAAGGAAAGAGATTGCTTCAAAAATTAAAAAATCTTCAAAAGTTTTGGTAATGTTTGCTGGAGTTGCCCCTTATAGCATTGTTATAGCAAAAAAATCCAAAGCAAAAGTTTATTCAGCTGAAATTAACAAAGAAGCAAGCAAATACGCAAAACTGAATGTTGAACTTAACAAACTCAAAGATAATGTTCAGATAATCCAAGGAGATATAAGAAAAACTGTTAAAAAAATACTTGCTCACTCGCGTTCGCAAATTAACAAAAAGATATCTAAACAGAATTATCTGTTAAATAAAAATTATGTGGAAAGTCGTGCGGGACGCCGACTTGGAGTGATATCAAATAGAGTGAGTGATAACGAACGAGCAATTAAAGGAGGGGTTATCGTAAGGGGAACCTTGGTGCCCCACGAATTCGATTTTATTGTCATGCCGCGCCCTCAACTTAAAGAAAGTTTTTTGAAAGAAGCGTTTTCATTGAGCAAAAAAAATACAGTTGTATTTTACTATGATTTTTGCAAAGAGGAAGAAATTCCATCAGTTAAGAAAAAAATAAATGAGGAGGCGAAAAAATCAAAAAAGAAAATAAAAATCCTCAATGTAAAAAAAGCAGGTGAAATTGCACCTTACAAATTCCGTGTCAGAATTGATTTCAAGGTTTTGTGATAATTTCATAACTTCTTCTCTACTCTAATTGCAGTCGGTGCTTCTCCCCCATGCCATGTGAATCTCGGACGTATCCTCATAGGATAAATTCTTTCTGAATTATCGTCAAGTATAATTGCTGAACCTTTCAAGTCAGGTAAATCATCCATGTATTTTTTTATGCTTTCAAGAAGATAGCTTTGCATAATATAATTCAATGCTTCTAAATCAGGTTGTGATGTAACTCGGTGTGAAATTACAATGTCAGATTGAGTCATAACATCTCTATGAATTTGTCCTGGTTGCTGCGTCGCCAAAACAAGAGAAATTCCT
>JAGVWT010000005.1 GCA_018304175.1 Candidatus Pacearchaeota archaeon | reverse complement strand
GAGGTGGAGCTTCAACTTCAAGTACAAGAGGAGCAGGAGCAGCAGGAGGATGTGATACTTCCTGGAACACCACATTAGGAGCATGTGGAGGGGGAGGAGGAAGTGGTACAACAGGAGGGAATTCTGTAAATCTTTATAGAGGTGGTGCAGGTGGAACCTATGGGGGTGGTGGAGGTGGAGGTGGTACAACAGACCAAGGAGGTGCTGCAGGAGCAGGAGGAGTTGGGGGAAAGGGATTAATTGTGATAACTTATGCTGTAGACACTTGCACATATTCATCAAGTCCATGGGAAATTGATTTATCACAGAATTGTGTCATCACAGGTTCTCAAGGAGCATCAACAGCAAAAGTTTTTGTGACAGGAACAGGAACACTGACAATTGATGGAGGAGTAATAGTTTGCGACAGATTTTATTTCATGCCCGACACTCTCAACGATGTTAATAGTTTGAAAATAATAAATGGTGGAAGGTTGTCGTGTGTTGTTTAATAATAATTTTGTTAGGAATTGTTTAAAAAGTTGGAATTTTGTTTGATTAATTAAACATAAATATATTACATAATTAACATTAAAAAAATTTATTGTATTGAACACAATTTCTTGCATTAACAGTTTACATCAAACTTCAAGCGACTTCGAAGCGAAAGTTTTCCGGCGAACGCAGTGAACAGGAGAATTTAAACAGAAATTAATTGTTTAGCAAAGCATTTTTATTGGTTAAATTTATAAACTATAGTTACCTATAGCTTACTATGGTCACTACAATACAAATAGATAAAAAGGTAAAGGTAAAACTTGATAAGTTAAAAATCCATTATAGAGAGACATATAATGAGTTAATATCAAGGCTTCTTGAAAGAATTCCTACAGAAACTGATAAAGAAAGCCTTATTGAAACAATTAATGTTTTGTCAGATCCTGAAACAATGAAAAATATAGCTGAAGCGCTTAAAGATTATGAGAAAGGCAGAGGAGTTGAACTGAGAAAACTTGCTAAAGAGCTTGATTTAAATGTATAGAATAATTCTTGAAAAACCGGCAGAGAAATTCTTCAGAAAACTTGACAAAAAAGAGCAAGAAAGAATTGGTAAAAAAATTCTTGAATTGGAGAATAATCCAGAATTAGGAAAACCATTAACTGCGAATTTATCTGGTTTGCGGAGTTTAAGAATAGGAAAATATAGAATAATTTACAAAATAGACAAGAAGATAGTAACAATTTTTATTTTGGATATGGGACATAGAAAAGATATTTATGATTGATTAGGAAGCTTTAAATAATTTTGATTTGGAAATGATTTATGTTAATTGGACTTGTCGGCAAACCTTCGGTGGGTAAGAGCACTTTCTTCAAAGCAGCGACGCTGGCAGAAGTTGAGATATCACAAAGACCTTTCACAACAATAAAACCAAATCACGGAGTTGGTTATGTGAAAGTTGATTGCATTGAAAAGGAATTCAATGTTAAATGCAATCCTCAACACGGGTTTTGCATAAATGGAAATAGATTTGTTCCTGTTGAGTTAATGGATGCCGCAGGATTGGTAAAAGGAGCAAGCGAAGGAAAGGGTTTAGGAAATAAATTTCTTGATGATTTAAGACAGGCTGACGCATTCATACAAATTGTTGACATTTCGGGCACAACTGACGCTGAAGGAAAATTAATAGAAGATGGGAATTATAATCCCTCAAACGACATAAAATTTCTCGACGAAGAATTAGACAAATGGTATTATGGAATTTTAATTAAGGCCTGGAAAAGTTTTGTAAAAAAAGCAGAAGTTGAAGAAGGAAACTTCTCTGAATTAGTAACAAAGCAGTTTTCAGGATTAAAAATAAAAAACGATGATGTAAAAAAAGTTTTGAGAAAAATCAATCTTCCGGAAAAACCGGTTTCATGGAATGAAAAACAGCTGATAAAGTTTGCCTCTGAATTAAGAAGAGAAAGCAAACCAACAATTATTGCTGCAAACAAAGTTGATATGAAAAACGGAAAAGAGAATTATGAAAGACTTGTTAAAGAGTTTCCGGATTACAAAATAATTCCATGTTCTGCAGACTCTGAACTCGCGTTAAGGGAAGCTGCAAAAAGAGAATTAATAAGATATATTCCGGGAGAAAATAATTTTGAGATTTATGAGGGAAAGATAAATGAAACACAAAAAGAGGCACTGGAAAAAATAAAGAGAAATGTTTTGGACATTTATGGAAGCACAGGAGTTCAAGAAATATTAAATGAAGTTGTTTTTAATCTGCTAAAATATATTGCAATTTTTCCTGCAGGCGCAAATAAACTTGGAGACAGTAAAGGGAATATCCTTCCTGATTGTTTTTTGCTACCTCAAGGCTCGACAGCTTTGGACTTTGCGTACTTTTTGCATACTGACTTCGGAAAAAATTTCATCAGAGCGATAGACGCAAGATCGAAAAAAGCTCTTGGGAAAAATCATGAATTGAAACACAGGGATGCTTTGGAAATTGTGATAAAAAAATAATTTTGAAATTGTCTCACTCGTGGGTTTTTCTTTTAGAAAAAGAAAAGCCACAATGTAAAAGAAAACTATAAATGTTAATGTAACAAATATAGTCTTTTGTATTAATAATTTTAGGGTGGGTGGGAAAGAGCCGTGTTTTTGGAATTAAATTAACTTGTATAATTCATGATCTTGGGACAATAATCTTTAATAAATGCTTTTTCTTAATCAAACACAATGAAACATGTTTTGGAATCACAGCAGTTCACGAAAGAAATTCTTTATGATTTGTTCAAGAAAGCAGATTCTCTAAAGGAAAATTCAGAGAAGCTTCTTGAAAACAAGATACTTGCGACGATTTTTTACGAGCCTTCAACGCGTACAAGATTAAGTTTTGAATCTGCAATGTTAAAACTTGGGGGGAGAGTTATATCAACGGAAAATGCAAAAGAGTTTTCATCTGCTGTGAAAGGAGAATCTGTTAGAGATACAATAAAAGTTATTGCTGCTTATGCAGATTGTATTGTTATCAGGCATTATGAAGAAGGTTCTGCAAAAGAAGCAGCCGAAGCAAGCTCTGTTCCTGTAATAAATGCCGGCGACGGAAAAGGACAGCATCCAACACAAGCATTGTTAGACATTTATACAATACACAAAGAACTCGAAAGAATTGACGGAATAAAAATTGCAATGGTTGGAGACCTTCTTAGTGGAAGAACAGTAAGATCCCTTTGTTACCTGTTAGGAAAATTCAAAGATATAGAAATCGTGTTTGTTTCCCCAGATAATTTAAAGATGAAAGATGATATAAAAGAATACCTAAATAAACATAACATTAAATTCAGAGAAGAAAACGATTTGAATAAAATCTTGCAGGAAGTTGATGTTGTTTACATGACACGAATACAAAAAGAAAGAATGTCGCAAAACGATTATGAAAACGCAAAAGGAAAATTTATTATAAACGAAAAAAATTTTAACTTAGTGAATAAAAATTCTATAATAATGCATCCGTTACCACATGTCGAAGAAATAGAACTTCCGATGGAAATAGAAGAAAATGACAAGAGAGTTGCTTATTTTCGACAGGCAGAAAATGGTTTATATATAAGAATGGCTTTGTTGAATATATTGATTAATGAAAAAAGATAAATTTTCAAATGAGGTTATTATGGAAGGAAAATATGTGATAAAAGATGAAATTTAAAATCAAAGTTCACCCAAATTCGTCGCAGGAAAAAATTGAAGAAATAGACAAAAATTACTTGGAAGTGTGGATAAAAGAAAAACCAGTAAACAATAAAGCAAACATAAAGATTATTAAAATACTTAAGAATTATTTTGGGAAAGGAATAAAAATAAAATCAGGATTTACATCTAGAAATAAAATAATAGAAGTTAGTGAATAATGAAATACGAATTTGCAGAAGATTTACAAAAAAAAGCGGAAGAAATATCTAGGATTCTTTTTCCACATGTAATTATTGAAAGAGTCAAGTGTTTCAGGAGTTATGGAAGTTCATCAAGGCATACAATAGCCCGATGCCATGCATTAGGAAAAATAATGCAAAAGACATTGAGTAAAGAAGCACACTATGCAATTGAGTTCATAACTGAAAATTTTGAAAAACTCAACGATAAAGAGAAAACAAAAGTAATAGTCCATGAATTAATGCATATCCCAAAAAGTTTTGGAGGGGGATTCAAGCATCATGACTTTGTCTGTGAAAAAAACGTGAACTATTTCTGCAAACAACTTGAGAGCCATAAGAAAAAAAATGGAGATATATTATAAAAACAGAAAAATCAAAGTTCCTGCAAGGAAAGTTTCCATTTATAACATGGGGTTGATGTTTAAAACAAAAAATACTGAAAATCTTTTGTTTGATAATTTGAATAAGAAATTTTCACTCACATCTCTTTTCGTTTTTTTTTCATTTTTAGCGTTGTGGCTTGATAAAAACAACAAAATTACTGCCTTAAAAATTGTAAAACCCTTCACCCTCAAGATATCGTCGGGAAAACCATTCAGTAAAATAATAGAAATTCCTTTAAACAACAAAAATAAAGAGATTATTGACTTCCTCGTCGGGAGTCAGAAAGATTTAAATATATAATTAATTTCAATAAATAGTAAACAATCAAAAGGAGGTGCAAAATGGGAAAGGTTATCGTAAAAAACGTTGTTAAGAGAAAGCCAGGACATTTGTATTATGTTGATGGTAAAGGAAATGTTTGTGAAGCAAAAATGGCTCGTGGCGGAAAGAAGAAAAAGAAAAAAAGATAGTTAATCTTTTTATTTTTTATTATTTTTATTAGTATTTTAAGAAAGTTAAATATAAAATTGCTTCGCTCAAATGTTTATTAAGTAAATAACTCCAAAGCCAAGATAATTTATGTTTAATTTGAATTTAACATTAATATTTATATCAAATTCTAGTGAGTTTATGGGCGAGAGTTTTTCCGGCGAACGTGGTAGGCAAGGAGAATTTAAACAGGAATTAATTGTTTAGCAAAGCCATATGATTGACTAATTTTATAAAGGTATTATCCTATTCTGAAAAATGGCACTGATTTTAGGCATTGAATCAACGGCACATACTTTTGGCGTCGGAATTGTAAAAAACAGAAAAATTCTTGCAAACCTTAAGGATTCATACAAAACTGATTCAGGAGGCATAATTCCCATGGAAGCTGCGAAGCACCATAGAGAAAAAAGCAAAGAAATTTATGAAGGCGCGCTGAAAATTTCTGGAGTAGAAGAGAATGAAATTCAGGGAATTGCCATTTCAAATGCACCGGGTTTGGCTCCGTGCTTGGTTGAAGGAATGAAATTTGCAAAAGAACTCTCAAAAAAATTGAAAATTCCAATTATTCCTGTTAATCACTGTATTGCACATTTAGAAGTAGGAAGTTCAATAAAAAATGGTCCGAAAGACCCAGTAATGCTTTACGTTTCAGGAGCTAATACTCAAGTTATTGCATATTCTTCAGGAAAGTACAGAATTTTCGGAGAAATTCTTGACATCGGTGTTGGAAATTTCATTGACAATTTCGCGAGACATATTGGAATTGGTTTTCCAGGAGGACCTAAAGTAGAAATTCTCGCAGCAAATGGCAAGAATTATATTGAACTGCCTTACAAAGTTAAAGGCATGGACATAGCTTTGAGCGGAATTTTAACAAACTTGAAACAAAAAGTTGAGAAAAAAAAACATAACAAAGAGGACTTATGTTATTCTCTTCAGGAAACTGTTTTTGCGATGCTTGTTGAAGTTGCAGAGAGGGCTTTAGCTCACACTGGAAAAAAAGAACTTCTTTTAGGAGGGGGTGTTGGGTGCAACAAAAGACTCCAGGAAATGTGCAGAATTATGTGCAAAGAACGTGGTTGTGAGTTCTTTGTTCCTGAAAATTCATTGCTTGTAGATAATGGAGCAATGATTGCATTTCTCGGAGAAAAAATGTTCAAGAAAGGAATAAAGTTTCAAGAAAAAGAATTACATAAAGTAGACATTCAGCCTCGCCAACGTACTGACGAAGTTGAAGTTAAGTGGAAATAAGGCAAGAAAAACTTTATAAACAAACTTTTTCCTTAGTATTTATCCAATGAACGAATTTACGGGAGGAAATAATATTTCTTCTATTCGTTTTTGGTATCTTGGAAAATGGATGTATACAATTTAATTGAACGAGCAAGAAGAACTGGAAAGATAGAGAAAGGAACAAACGAAGTTACAAAAGCGATTGAAAGAGGCACTGCGAAGTTCGTTGCTTACGCTTCAGATGTCGAGCCTAAAGAAATAATTCAGCATATCCCAATTCTTTGTAAAGAGAAAAAAATTCCGTGTCAATCAGTTGACAGCAAGCAAAAACTTGGAATCGCAGCAGGATTGCCTGTTTCAGCGTCGAGCATAGCAATAATTGAAGCAGGTGAAACAGAACAGGAAATAAAATCAATTAAGGTTTAAATGACTAAAACAATTGCTCCAATTATTAAAGATACAGAAGAATTTTTAGAATCTTTAAGATTAAGGGTAGAAAGAACATCATTTAATGATATAAATGAAAGATTTTTGGTTGTTGCAGACAATGGATATGAATGCTCCCGTTCAGAAGAAATGCTCCTTTTAGATGCTATAGCATTAGCAGATTCCTCTTATTTAAAAAATAATGGCTCTGTAGAGTACCTTGTTTTTGATTTATATGAAAATATAGTTCACATTGGAAGAAAATATAATCGAAGGAGGATGAATTAAAATGACAGGAATAAGAAGTTATAATCCTGATAAAGACACGCCAACTAGAGCAAAAAGAAGAAGGATTATTTATAGAGAAAGAAATGAGAAAGAAGATGATTGTGATCCTGTTGATAAATACATAAATGAAAATCTGGAAGGAAAAAGAAAACCTAGAAGAGAAGATTATGAGGGTGATTATTAAATATTTTAAAAAATAAAATGGCAAAACAACAAAAAGTCAAGGAAAAAACACAACAGCAGCAATCTTCAAAGGGGAGCGACAGGCTTACAGGAAAAGAAGCTTTTCCTGCTTTGGTTGAAGAAATTATAGGAAGAACAGGATTCAAAGGAGAAATAACTCAAGTGAAATGTATGGTTCAGGAAGGAAAAGATAAAGGAAGGTCGATAAGACGAAACGTGCGAGGCCCTGTGAAAATAGGAGATTTTTTAATGTTAAGAGAAACAGAAATTGAAGCTCGTAGAATTAAATCAAAAGTCACAAAAGGGACTTACACTTAAAATGAATTTTAAATGGAATGAAATAAATGTTGATGGGTTAGAGAAACTTATTAAATTAAATTTGGGAAATCATCCTTCAGATACTATTGAACTTTCAGATTTACCAGAAAGCTATTATACTCAATTAAAAACTAGATTAAGTGGGAGTTATGAAGTTATGGGAACAATTTCCATACAGAGTAACAGAGATGAGAAATATTTGTTACATATAAGGAGAAAATAAAATGCCGAAATGTGTTTATTGTGGAAATAATTACGAATTTCCTAGAGGAGTGACTATTGTTACAAATAAAGGAAAAGCCAACTATTTATGCTCTGGAAAATGCAGGAAAAACATGGCTATGCATAGAAGAAAAGTCAGATGGATTAGCAAGCAAAAAGTGTCAGAAGAAAACACCGAGAATAAAAGTTAATATTACAAATTTAGCCATATTAACCCCAGAAAAGGCTGAATTTTGGTAGCAAGCTTTTTAAAGAATGCTTCATTTTTTATGATAAGATTTCTTTACCGACGGAGAAATCGGAAATTAAATTTTTACCGACGATAAAACTAAAAAATGCCAACTGAAAAAAAATATACTGCAGAGTCAATAACTGTTCTCGAAGGACTTGAAGGAGTAAGAAAAAGACCTGCAATGTACATAGGTTCTACGAGCAAAGATGGATTACATCATTTAATTTGGGAAACTGTTGATAACTCTGTTGATGAAGCACTCGCAGGTTATTGTAAGAACATACAAATTTATCTGAATGAAGATGGAAGTGCGACGATTGAAGATGATGGACGTGGCATCCCCACTGAAAATCACCCACAATATAAAATTTCTGCAGCAGAAGTCGCTCTAACGAAACTCCATGCAGGTGGAAAATTCAACAAGGAATCATATAAAGTTTCTGGTGGATTGCATGGAGTTGGTATTAGTGTTGTGAATGCGTTATCAAAAAAATTAATTCTTGAAATAAAAAGGGACGGAAAAATTCACAGTCAAGAATATTCTCGTGGAATTTCAAAAACAAAGCTCCAAGTTATTGGAAAAACAAAAGAAGATGAAACTGGAACAAAAGTAACTTTCTGGCCAGATGAAGAAATTTTCTCAACAGTAAAATTTGATTACAGTTATCTTGAAACAAGGTTGAGAGAGATTGCATTCCTTAATGCTGGATTGAAAATTACTTTGAATGATAAAATAAAAAACAAAAAAGAAGAGTTTTTTTATTCAGGAGGTTTAATTGAATTTATAAAGTGGGTTAATAAGTCTAAAGAAGTTCTGCACAAACCAATTTACTTCAAAAGAGATGTAAAGGACACAAGCATTGAAATAGCAGTTCAATACAATGACAGCTACAATGAGAACATTTTCGGTTTTGTAAATATAATAAACACAGTCGAGGGAGGAACGCATGTTTCAGGTTTCAAGACCGCTTTGACAAGGGTAATAAATGATTATGCAAAAAAAAATAATATGATAAAAGACAATTCAATAATGGGTGATGACACAAGAGAAGGTTTGACTGCAATTATAAGCTTGAAGATTCCAGAGCCACAGTTTGAAGGACAAACAAAAACAAAGCTCGGAAATTCAGAAGTTAAAGGACTTGTTGAGTCTATTGTTACACCAACACTCTCTGAGTTTTTTGAGGAAAATCCAACAATAGCTAAAAAAATTGTCTTAAAAGTTCTTGATGCTGCTAAAGCAAGACTAGCAGCTAAAAAAGCAAAAGACCTTGTTAGAAGAAAAACAGCTTTTTCAATTTCAGGAATGCCCGGAAAACTTGCAGATTGTTCAAATAAAAAATCAGACAGCACGGAAATTTACATTGTTGAGGGAGACTCTGCAGGAGGTAGCGCGAAACAGGCACGTAATAAAGAAATACAAGCTATACTTCCGTTGCGTGGAAAAATCTTAAATGTTGAGAAGGCGAGTCCTTCAAAAATACTTTCTGTGGAACACATAGCAGATTTGATAACTGCAGTAGGAACCGGCGTTGGCGAGAGTTTTAATTTGGAAAAACTGAGATATAACAAAGTTATCATTATGGCGGATGCAGATGTCGATGGAGAACACATTAAAACACTTTTGCTAACTTTTTTCTTCAGGTTCATGCCTCAACTAATTGAAAACGGGAACATTTACGCAGCAATGCCCCCGTTGTATAGAATAAGGAAGGGGCAAAAAGATTTTTATGTTTACTCAGATGAAGAACTGAAAAAAATACTTGAAAAAGAAGGGAAAACTGGCGGAACAAATGTGACAAGATTCAAAGGACTTGGAGAAATGTCATCTGAGCAACTTTGGGAGACTACAATGAATCCAAAGACAAGAAAAATCAAGAAAATTTTCATTGAAGACGCTGTTGAAGCAGACCACACTTTTTCAATGCTTATGGGAGAAGATGTTCCTGCACGAAGAGCATTCATATCAGAAAATGCAAAGGAGGCTAATTTAGACATATAAAATGAAAATCAGTAAAAAAAACAAAAAAGTAATAATTGCAATAACAATTTTGATTATAGCCATAGCAATTGTCATTTCAGGGTTTGTATACACTGAAATGTTTGCGAAAAACAGCGACGTAAACTATACGGATGATGAAAGTTTTGCTTTTTATGATGAAAACCAATGCAGATGTTTTGAAAGAGAAAGGTTAATCTGTAATGATGAAACATGGACTTTGGACTCAGAATCAAGAATCTGTAAAAAAGGCAATGAAAGAACAAATGTCTTGCTTGGATGCTCAAAATATGAATGCTCTGGAGTTATTTATGAATTCAATTTTGAAACAGAGAAATGGGAGGAAAAAGCCGGAAATTAAAATGCCTAAGAAACCAAAGTTAAAAACACCTAACTGGATACTTGAAGGTTATGACTCTGAAGAAGAATATAACAAGAAAGAAGGAATAAAAACAAAAAAGAAAGGGGGAAAAACTTTCAAGCTCAGAGTATGTCCAAAGTGTCAAAGTGATGAAGTGAAAGTTATTTTAGGGGGAGAGGAAGGTCGTGGCAGTAAGGGATGGGAATGTAAAAAATGCAAATGGATAGGACAAAGCATCGAGGAAAAAGAGCTAACTGAAGATGAATTCATGAAATATCTTGACAAGAAAGGAGAGCCTGTGAATTGAAATGAAAAGTAAATTAGATAATATTATTGGAAAAGAAGTAACAATCGGTTTTGGTAGAGATAAAAACAGGCTTGTTGTTTTATGTGAAAATTATGGGATGACTTTTTATCCATCTGAAACAGGAATAGAAATTGGTGACAAAGAAGATATCGTGACTAAGATAACCCCAAAAAATGTTAAATTAGAAGAATATTCATTAGCTAAAAAAAATTCTGGAGAAATTAAAATAATAGGATTTCGTTTAGGAAAACACAGGTTTTTATCAGCACAATATTGTAATGATGATAAAGGAATTGATTTGCATATTGTTTATTTACCTGATGAACAAGATTTGGAATATGGTGGCAGTGAATTTATGAATCAATGTGAAGGGAGAGGAATGATATAAAATGACAAACGAAAAAGAAAATCTTGAAGAAGAAAAAGGAGTAATCAACACAGAAGTTTCTGAAGAGATGAAAAAATCGTATTTGGATTACGCGATGAGTGTTATTGTTTCAAGGGCGATACCTGCTGTTGAAGATGGTTTGAAACCAGTTCAAAGAAGAATTCTTTACGCAATGAAGCTTCTTGGAATGGAGAAAGGTCAGACAAGAAAATCTGCAAGAATCGTCGGAGATGTTATCGGTAAGTTCCATCCACACGGAGATGTAGCTATTTACGATGCATTAGTAAGAATGGCTCAGAACTGGTCTTTAAGATATCCCTTAGTTTTCGGGCAGGGAAACTTTGGAAGTATTGACGGAGATTCTCCCGCACATATGAGATATACTGAAGCAAAACTCGATGAAATTTCCACTGAACTTCTAGAAGACATAGAAAAAGATACAGTTGAATTCGTAGGAAATTTTGATAATACATTGAAAGAGCCAGTTTTGCTTCCAGGAAAACTTCCAAACTTTATTATTAACGGAGCGTCTGGAATTGCCGTCGGAATGGCAACAAATATCCCACCCCATAACTTGACGGAAGTTTGCGACGCAATTGTAGAATACATAAAAAAAGAAGACATTACAATTGAAGAACTTTGTAAAATTATAACAGGACCTGATTTTCCAACAGGAGGCAGTGTTACAGGAGATATGATTGACATTTACAAGAATGGAAGGGGCAGAATGATAATGCGTGGCAAGGTAACAACTGAATCTGAAAAAAATAAAGATAACGTTGTTATAACTGAAATTCCTTATACACTAAATAAGACCATTCTAATTGAACAGATTGCAAAATTAATTCAATCAAAAAAACTCTTGGATATATCCGATTTAAGGGACGAATCTGCAAAAGGAAAAATTCGCATTGTGCTTGAATTGAAAAAAAACGCAAATTCAAAATTTATAATAAATTCTCTTTACAAATACACAAGACTTCAAGATTCATTCAACGCTAATTTTTTGACTCTTGTAAATGGTCAGCCAAAGGTTTTGAACTTAAAACAAATTATTGAAGAATATGTAAAATACAGGAAAAAAATTATAACCAATAGGATAAAATACGAGCTTCAAAAAGCTAAGGAAAGACTAGAAATCGTCGAAGGGCTTAGGATTTTGTTAAAAGATTTAGATAAAGCAATTTCTATAATAAAAAAAGCGAAAGGCACGGCAGAAGCTTCTGATATTTTAATAAAAAGTTTTGATTTGACTAAAAGGCAAGCGCAGGCAATTCTTGAAACGAAACTGCAACAGTTGACTTCACTTGAACAGGAAAAGCTAAAAAAAGAGTATGAAGAACTAAAAGTTAAAATTTCTGAATTTGAAAAAATACTTGATGATATAAAAGAGGTTTTGAAGATAGTTGTTAAAGAAGTAAATGAAATAAGGAAAAAGTACGGCGACAACAGAAGAACAAATGTTGTAGGGAGAATAAGTGAAATATCTGAAAAAGACCTGGTGCAGAAAAAAGAAGTTGTTGTTACAATAACTGACAAAGGTTACACAAAGAGAATGGATTTGAAAAGTTACAAAGAACAGAAACGTGGTGGTAGAGGAGTTATTGGTAGTGGATTAACGACAGGAGATTTCGTGAAGCAAATAATAACATGCTCAACACACAATTATTTAATGTTCTTTACAACTCGCGGAAGAGTTTTGTGGCTGAAGACTTATGAAATTCCTGAGGCAGAAAGATATGGAAAAGGAAAAGCATTAATCAATCTTCTAAGTTTGAAGAATGAAAACATAACAAATGTAATTGCAGTTGAAAAATTTAATGGGAATTTATTCATGGCAACGAAAAAAGGAATGGTCAAGAAAATTCCGTTAATCAATTTTGCAAATCCAAGAGCTTCAGGAATAAGAGCCATAAATCTTCCAGAAGATAATTCTGATTCTTTAATTGGAGTAGACCTTGTTAGTAAAGGACAAGAAGTTCTTCTCGCATCAAAAAAAGGGCAGGCAGTAAGATTCAGCAGCGACGATATTCGTGAAATGGGAAGGGCAAGTTATGGAGTCACGGGAATTAGAATGGAAAAAGATGATGAAGTAGTAAGTCTTGAGATTATTGACACGAAAGAAGTTTTGACAATTTCAAAAAATGGTTTTGGAAAAAGAACAGCTGTTGAAAACTACAGAAAAACAGCCCGCGGAGGAAAGGGAGTAATCAATGTCAAAGTTTCAGAGAAAACTGGAGAAGTTGTGAAAACAATATCTGCAAATCAAAACGACAGCATAATAATCACAACAGCGAAAGGAATTGTTATCAGGACAAACTTGAAAAGCATAAGGGTCATGGGACGTACAGCACAGGGAGTAAAAATTGTAAAGCTTCAACAAGGCGATCATGTCACAGATTTGATAAGGGTTGTTGATGTTGTTGAAAATGGTGTGGGGTGAAAATAACTCTCGCTCCAAAGTCGCTCGCTTTAATTTAGATAACTGTTAACTACTATAAAAAATGTTGGTATGATGTCTTAAGTTAATGTTAAAAATTTTTTAGATGGGTTTGTGAATGAAATGAATTTTGGTAAGATTAACTAAACGAAACGATACAATTTTCTAACTTTTCTTCTCCTTAATTTTGTAATATTCTTCCAATGTGAGTTGTCGTGCAGGAGGTTTGTTTCCCCAAGCAGGGCAGATTGGTTTGTATTCACACCAATTACACAACGCTGATTTCGTCGGTGTGAAAGAAGCTGTTGATTCAATTTCTTTTATAAGATTTAGTGTCTCAGTTTTTAATTTTTTAAGCTGCTCATCAGTTCTTCTAGAGTGAATTTTTTTGTTGAATGAAAGATAGTGCCAAACAAGAATGACTTTTTTGTCCTCACCGAATATTTCCTTTATCGCGATTGAATACAAAGCCAGTTGCCTGTCGTTGTCAATTTTTTCCTGGCTCGGAAGATTATTTGAAGTTTTATAATCATGAACTTCATATTCTCCAGTCTTTAAATTGTAAGAAAGCCTGTCTATGAATCCGCGGATTTTGTATTCTCCTTTCCCATCTAAGTTAATCAGTATTTCTTTCTCAACTTCAATAGTGTTGTCGTCAAATGGTTTGTGATTCAAATAATAATTAACCAAAAACTTAATTCCTTTGTTGAAGTAATCGCTGACATTCATGTCTCTTCTCACAATAGGAATGTCTTCTTCAAAATCTTCTTTCCAATTTTTAGCATAATTAGAAACAACTTCATCTATTTCAGGAATCCTATTTTGCTTGACGTTTTTGTAAAGCCATTCAAGGGTTTTGTGAACTGAATTTCCAAGATGTGACTCAATTGTTTTTTCTATATCAGGAATTATTTTATCAATGTAACGAAATTTGAATTTAAGTTTACATTGTTCAAATGTTGATAATCTTGAATGGGAATAAACTTCCATGAAAACCTAAAAAGTTAATTATTAATAAAATTAACTGTAATAAGTTATCTAAGCTGTAGAATTTACTTCTTCATTTTCTTCTTCAACAATCATTTCTTCAACACCTTCCCCTTCTTCTCCAAGAACAGGTTGTTCATTTGAAACTGTGTTGTTTTCTTCACTTTCAGTTTCTGTTTGGTCAGAGTCTTCCCCTATAACTAAGAAAGCCCACCATGGTTTGCTAACGCCAATAATTTCTCCTGTTTCAGGGTCTATTTGCCCTTCTACCCTAACTTTTAACTTGAAGACACCAAGGAATCTTCCATGTTTGTTTGCTTCTATATTATAAACAACTCGCGGAATATTTCTCTCTGTAACTTCTTTTAATTCAACTGTAAAGTTTTTTGATTTTAATTTTTCAATTGCAACTTCTGAAGCCCTGTCTGGGAGAACTATCACTTTATGCCTAACTCCGTCGGAGGTTGTGACTTCTAAATCGGATTCATTATTTTCAAAATCGGTCTCAATTTTCAGTTCTGTTTCAACATCAAACTCTTCTTTCCCCTCTATCATAACAACTTTTTTTCCGTCAGCTCTTTCTTCAATTTTTATTTTAACTTCCACCTTATTCCCATTTTCATCAGTTATTGTTCTTCTAATTTCTATTTTTATTCTTCCGTCTTCAACTTCAATTTTTCTTTCTATTTCAACCCTTTTGCCATCGTCAGTTATGAATTCTCTCTTAAATTCTTCTTTTACTTTTTCCTTATCTTTTCCGCTAATGCCTTCTCCGTCTTCAGAGCCT
Source organism: Candidatus Pacearchaeota archaeon (assembly GCA_018304175.1). Lineage (GTDB taxonomy): Archaea > Nanobdellota > Nanobdellia > Pacearchaeales > GW2011-AR1 > JAGVWT01. Next base: position 2,030 of record JAGVWT010000005.1, on the reverse strand, counting down.
GAATTGCTTCCAGAGTTATCGTCATCTTCTTCGTCGTTTGATTCTTCTGGATCATCAACACCAGAATTAGTTGAGCCTGAATTTTCTGAATTACTTCCGGAATTGGAATTAGAATTGGAGTGATATAAAGCCAAAACAAAAGGAAAGCCAGCTAAAATACCTATTAAAAGAAAAGAAATAATAAACAAACTTACCCCTTTTTTCATATTTTATTTAATGAAAAATGCTTTAAAAATTTATCCCGTTATTTCGCCCCAGCCAATTAATCTCCAATGTCCTTTAACATTTCGTGCAATACCTAAATTGTCACCCTTCAAGGCTATTACAGGAATGTTAAGAGATAATTCTGTTTCACCGGTTTTTTCTATCTTCTCCACAGAACCGACTGTTATTGTAGTATTTACACTTAACATTAACATTTCCTTAACTTTTAACGGCTCAATTTTTTGTTTTTCTTCAACTCCTATTAATTCTTTGAAGATTTCTGGTTTTATTTTTATCTTGTATGTTATTTCCGGGAGAATTCCTTTTTTAGAAACCAAACATCCTGTGAGAGAATCTGCTTTTGTTAAAAAAGGGTCGAGAGAAGTTTCAATTGAAATGCTTGCCCCAGGTTCAACTGAATTTACTGAGTCTTTTCCTTTGTGCAAAGAAAGAATTTTTGTTGTTAATGGTTGATAAAATTGCTGATTCGCCTTTTTCATGCTTAATCCAGGTTTTATTTCTATTTCATCGCCGATTTTTAATTTTCCCTTTTTTAATATTCCTCCAAGAACTCCTCCCTTGAGATTGTCTATTTTTGTTCCTGGTTTGTTAATGTCAAAACTTCTCGCAACTAAAAATAATGGTTCACTTTCAGGCGACCTTTTGGGAATTGGGAGCTTCGCTATTTCTTCAATCACTTTATCAATATTTATTTCTTGTAATGTCGAGACAGGAATTATCGGTGCGCTTTCAGCGAAAGTTCCATTAATGAATTTCTTTATTTCATTGTAGTTTTCAAGTGCTTTTTCCCTTGTGACTAAGTCAATTTTATTCTGGACGATAATTATATTTTTTATTTTCTTGGCTTGCAATGCAGTAAAGTGTTCTTTGGTTTGCGGTTTTATTCCTTCGTTTGCCGCTATAAGAAGAATAGCAGCGTCGATAATTGCTGCTCCAGAAAGCATTGTAGCCATAAGCATTTCGTGTCCCGGAGCGTCTATAAAACTCACATACCTAAACGGAATGCAATTTTCCCCCTTTACTTCTTTGTTTGTAAGATCATTACCGCATTTGTATATGGTCATATCTGCATAACCGAGTTTAATTGTAATTCCTCTTTTCAATTCTTCTGAATGAGTATCTGTGAACTTTCCAGTAAGTTTACTCAAAAAACTTGTTTTTCCGTGGTCTATATGTCCCACTATTCCGACGTTGATTTCTGGTATTTGATTTGACATAAGAATTGGAGAAATAGTTTATTAAAAAAGGTTTAGGTTTTTAAAGTTCATCTGGCTTTGTGTATCATGCCAAAAGTATCATCAGGTTTATTGATGTTTAAAATTAATAATGGTCTGGAAGTTTTTCTCGCTCATCCAGGCGGTCCTTTTTGGGAGAAAAAAGATGAATCTTCATGGACTATTCCAAAAGGAGAAGTGAACGAAAACGAAGATTTATTTGAAGCAGCGAAAAGAGAATTTGAAGAAGAAATAGGAATGAAACCAGAAGGAGATTTTATACCTCTGGATAGTGTTGAACAAAAATCCGGGAAAATCGTTCATGCGTGGGCTTTTAGAAATGATTCAACTCCTGTTTTATTAAGACAGAATTTTATTACGATAGATTTCAAAGGCAAGAAAATAAAAATTCCTGAAATTGATAAAGCACAGTTTTTTTCTATTAATGAAGCAAAGAAAAAAATACTTCCTGCACAAAAAAAGTTTTTGGAAAAACTTGAAGAATTGGTTGATTAGTTAAAGAGCAAAATAGTTTATGGATTTACTTATTTTATAAACAAATTCACCTTTATTATTTTCAACCCTTTGAAA
>JAGVWT010000003.1:100694-139093 GCA_018304175.1 Candidatus Pacearchaeota archaeon | reverse complement strand
TGTGATGTAACTCGGTGTGAAATTACAATGTCAGATTGAGTCATAACATCTCTATGAATTTGTCCTGGTTGCTGCGTCGCCAAAACAAGAGAAATTCCTGGCTGTCTTCCTTCACGAAGCAATTGAATCAAAGCATCTGTCGCCGCTGTCTTTCCATTCAAAGGCAAAAACTCATGTGCTTCGTCTATGAAAATCCAGACAAGTGGTGTCTCTTTTTTCTCTTCAAATCCCGTCATAGAAAAGCTGCTCGAAACTGCTTTAACTTCCTCCTTTTTTCTCGCATTCATTCTTTGATTGAAAATCTTTTTTGAAAGCAAACCAATTACCAAAGCCCTTACGTTGAAAGCACCGATTGAATTGTAAACACTTAAATCAAGAATGCTTGTTGTTCCACCAGAAATCAAATCCCCTATTTTTGTCGCATTTTTCGTTTTTTCAGAAAAAATTCCCCAAGTTTCTGCAGCCTGGAACAAACTAACTGCTGCATTTTTTATTTCATTAGAAGATTTATCATCAGATTCTATCTCTCGAATTACGTCTTTTATTGTAAAAGATTCTTCTTTTTTCAGGTTGTTTATTGCTCTTTCAATCAAAACAGCAACAGGATTTATAATACTTAAACCAAAAGTTATTATCCAATCTTCGGCATCAAGCTCCATTGGATTCAGGGCAAATTTTTCATCAACTGGGATTCCTTTTTCAATATAATTGTCATAATGTCCAAAAGGAACAAAAATTCTTGTCGGTAAATTTTTTGTCGAAAGCTTCCAATCATACAAAAGTTCTTTGTCTTTTTCATTCGTGAATTTCATTGTCCAAAAAATTCCCATTGTGTCAAAAATCAGCGACGCTATGTTCTGACTTATTTCTTTTTTCAAACCTGATAGCTCCTCAGCAATAACACCTAGAGTATAACTCTTTCCGCTTCCACGTTTTCCGGCAACCAAAACAACATGATTTCTTGCAACATCCATAAAAATATTATTGCTCAAAGAAGAATAATTCCCCATTTTAACATAGCTCTTGCCAAGAAATACAAATCCTTCATCACCAAAAGCCTTTTTGTCCGCTAAGTTCCTACCTATCTTAATATCATACGGCATAGAAGTAAATAATAAAGAAAGTTTTAATAGTTTTTGATTGATTAAATTTAAAAACATGGTTTTTGAATTATTTTCATGCCAAAACACAAAATTAACCGTAAGAATAGCAAACATAGTATTTTAAGATGTTTTTACCCATTAAGAGAAGATTTGGAAGGATTATTAGGTGTTAAAGCAATTGGAACCGGTAAATTTCAATTTGTTAAACACCCTGATGAACACAGACAGGGGTGTAAAATAATGCATTATGACAACATTACCCATACTTTATATGTTGTGGCGATTAAAAATCAAAACAAGCAAAAACTTTTTATCAGAATCGATCCAGATTATTTAGAAAATATTGCAAGATATGTTAATGAGTATAGTCTTTAAATTCATCTCATAACATACTCAACTTCTTCATCACTGAGTTTAAGCTCATTCTGAACATTTTTATTTTGTAGAATTTTCTTTATAACTGGAAAATCCCTCATTGCACGCTTTTGTCCAATATGAACGTAGCGTGCGTATTTTTTCGCGATTGTTTTCTTTTTCTCGTTTTTTTTGTTGTTCAGCCAAATCTTTAAAATCCTATCTGGTTTTTTGTAACTTGTAAAACCGCTTCCTATTGGTTTAAGCGGATTTTTAGAAGCTGAAATTCCAAAACTAAGAAAGATATTTTCGTAAACTAGAAATCTCCAGTATTGCTGTTTGTAAATTCTTCCTTTGAAAATATCTGCCTTGCTCAAAAGGTCATAAGCCCTTGCTAATTCTTCTCCTTTGTATTCTCTCGGAATATTTTCTTCAACCCAGAGCATTATCTCATCAAGATTCATGTTCACAGAATCATAAATTTCAAGCATTTCTTTTGTAGGTTTTCCCTTAAAAATCATTTTCAGAGAATTAAAAATATCTGTTTCCTTATTTCTCTCGCTTATTGGAACTTTCGAAGAAAATGGCCTAATACCAGATTCTATTTGTATATCATTTATCGCAGCCCTTAAATCTCCCTTAACTTTCACAGCAATTTCAGTTAAGGTTTCATTATTGACAAACTTGCCTTCCTTTCTAAGTATTTCAATCAATATTCCTTTTATCGTTTTGTAATCAATTTCTTTTAATTTTACTACTTCTGATTTTTTCCTTAAGTCATAGAATTTTTTATCCCAAATATCATTTGCTGTAATAATCACCGGGTAAGTTGTATTTTCAATTAAGTATAAAATTTGGCTCATTCCCCCCCAATCAGCATAAGCAGAAATTCCGTCAACCTCATCAATCAAAATAATCTTGTTTTTGCTCACCAAAGATTTTTGCTCAATTGCAGGTTTCAGTGTCTGCTGTAAATTTGCTTTGTTTCGCAAATCACTTGCATTCAATTCAAATATCTCTGAATTAAATTCTTTTGCAATCACGTGCGCCAAAGTCGTTTTACCAACTCCGGGCGAACCATGAAGAATCAGTGCTTTTTTTCCAGTCTTGCTTAATTTACCGAGGTAAAAATTCTCAATAAAATTTTTTATATTTCTAATTGCTTCATCCTGTCCTTTTACTTCTAAAAAACTCTGTGGTCTGTACTTTTCTGGCCATGACATTTTATCTTGTCAGCTCCTCCCAATTTTCAATGTATTCTTCATATTTTTTCTTGAATTCTTCTTTTGGAGTTATTGGTATGTTCAATTCAGAGAATTTTTGTTTTAATATCTGGAGATTCTTTTCTTTATCATCTTCACTAGACATCAACTCCATCTCGATTATATAACCATAACCTTTTGTATAATCTAAAGAAATAATAATTCCGTTCCAATCAAACTGATTTCTTTTCCTGAACCATTTTATTTTCACACTATGACCTATCTTACCCAATAATCTTTCTAATCTGTCAAAGTCATTCTTGTTTATGTGTATTTCAACTTCTTCTCTTATATCGTCATGAACTTTTCCGTTCTTATACCATATTTTAGCTCCAGAATTATTTCGTTGAATTCTGAAGTTAGATTCAAAATCGAAATAATAAGTTTCCTGATAATCTTCTCCAAAAAATTTAGAATTTTGTTTGAAAAATTTTAAAAGTTCTTCATATTTCTCCTTGCTTATTAAACTCCTTAATTCAACCTCTATATTTTTTATCATTTTTTATTATTTGCCAAGTCCCGCCAAAACGAAACTCGCAATGAGTGCTTGGAGTTGTATAAAAGGATCAGAGCCCTCAACAATTCTGAATTCTGCTTCACCTGTTTTTTCAGTAAGTTTGACTTTTATCATCGGCTCTACAGGAAGATTCCAAATTTCTTTTTGAATCGATTTGATAACATCTTGTCCAGAGACGCTTTCCTTCAACATCAAATCAAGAAGTTTTTCTCGTGCTTCTTGGAATTCTCCTGCTAACGCATAATCCAAAACAACTCTAATATCTTTCGGCTTTGCGCTTGAAAGAATTGTCGAAACCAAATCAGCACCTATAGAAGGGGATATTGAAGCTGTTGCCTGCAAAAGATTTATGCATTTTCGACAGTCTCCCTCGCTTCCTTCATAAAGCACACTAACTGCTTCAGAAGTTATTGTTATTTTTTCACTTACAGCTATTTTGGTTATTATTTTTTCAACATCTTTTTTTTCCAGTAATTTAAACCTAAAAATAGCACAACGCGACTGGATTGGGTCAATTATTTTGCTTGAATAATTGCACGAAAGAATAAACCTACAAGTTGCAGAATAATTTTCCATCGTTCTCCTAAGTGCCTGCTGAGCTTCAGGAGTCAAAGCATCAGCTTCATCGAGGAATATAACTTTGAAAGGAACATTTCCAAGAGATTTTGTTCTCGCAAAATTCTTTACTTTTTCTCTGACAATTTGAATTCCCCTTTCATCACTAGCGTTCAGCTCAAGATAATTCTCCCTCCATTTGTCTCCGTAAAGGTCCTTCACAGTAATCAAAGCAAGAGTTGATTTGCCTGTTCCAGGAGGCCCTGCAAAAAGCAAATGCGGAATGTTAAGAGAATTAGTCAACGCCTTCACTCTTTTCACAATCTCATCCTGTCCGACAACATCCTCAAATTTTCCAGGTCTGTATTTTTCAGTCCAAATCTCACTCATAATAAGAAATCCCTGTCAATACTTATAAAGATTATTATGTTGAACGAGAAGTATTATTTTAATGTTCTCCTAAATTAAATATTTTCTCGAGAAGTTTTCTTGTAGAATTATCTAACAAGATATCAGCAACATTAGTCCCAGATAATTTCATACTCCTAAGAATATCGCAAGCATTCCTGAATCTTGCACCGTTTTGGAGGTTATTTTGATAATCTTCACTTCCCCTTGTATAAGTTACGTAATAATTAACAGCCCCCAAGAAATTATCGATGTCTTCCCTCAGCATGCTTGTATAATATCTGCGCATATTTTCACCTTTTATTATTTCCAGGGAAAAAGGTTTATATTTATTTTTGTGATTAAAGATATAGAATAATTAACTACGTCTCTGCTTACGCTTTCGCTTTTCTTTCTTGAGGCGTTTTCTCTGCCACTTCCATCTCATCTGCCATCTTTTTTTCCATCGTCTTGAACTTCTTTTCATTTGAAAATAAAATATGTTTATATAAAGAATTCTGGCGAAATTTGTTTTTAAAGGTTTCCTGTATTACTAGTATCTTTCTCTAAACAAAAGGTCAAAGTTTTCAGCAATTTCATCTGCAACCCTTTCAATAGAATTATTTCCGTTAATTGTCACGATTCTTCCTAAAGATGGCTCGTTTTGTACTAAGTTTCTATAATTTTCTATAAGTTTTCGTGTAAATTCTTCGTTACTTTCAAACTTTTCAAGGTCCCCTCCTCTACTTTTAATTCTATCCCTTGCAACTTCATAATCAACATCAAGAAAAAATGTTAAATCTGGTTTTTTTATTCCCATTTTCTGATGCATTTTTCTTATTGCATCAACACTTACTCCCTGAGTTCCTTGATACGCAAAAGTAGACATCATATATCTATCACTTAAAACATTAACTCCATGCTCTCTGCTGGCGTTTATCAATTCATTTACGTGCCTGCTTCTGTCTTCAATATATAACTTAGTCATCTCTTCTGCATTTGAATAAGCATCCTTGTCTTCCTCTAAAATTCGTTTTATTTCCTCGCTTCTCCAAGGCTCATGTGTTGTTAAAACATCTACGTATCTAGACAAACTTTTGATATGATTGTGCAAGTGATTTATCTGAGTCGTCGTGCCTGAGCCGTCAATTCCTTCGAGAACAATAAACAAACCATATCTATCTTTTTTATCTTCTGGCATTTTAATTGTTATTTTTGTTGGTATATATTAATTATTGTTTTTCATTATAGATTTGTTTAAATACTATTTCTGTTTTTTTAATTTATGACAGAAAAAGAGGAAATTGATTTGAATCCGTACGGAGTTTCAGAAACTAAAAGATTAACAATTCCTTCAGCTGAAAATGTTTTGTACAAACCTTTTCAATGTTTAGACCACGGTTTTGTCAGGTTAGTTGATTATATGGGTGGTGATGAGTCTATTGTGCAAGCAGCAAGAGTTTCTTATGGTCGTGGAACAAAAAAGGTTAGCGAGGATAAAGGATTAATAAGATATTTGATGCGACACATACATACAACTCCTTTTGAAATGGTTGAAACAAAATTTCATGCGAAGTTACCGATTTTTGTCGCGAGGCAATGGGTTAGACACAGGACAGCAAGCATAAATGAGTATTCTGCAAGATATTCTATTCTTGACAATGAATTTTATGTTCCCTCTCCAGAAGATTTAGGTATTCAGGCAAAGTCAAACAGGCAAGGAAGGGACGAACCAGTCGGTCCGGAACAAGCACAGAAAATTTTAGAATTGTTAAAAGATAGTGCTTCAAGAGCATATGAAGGTTATGAAAATCTTCTAAACGACGACGGAAAAGGCAATCCAAAAAACCCAGAAGACCCAATGCTTGCACGCGAATTAGCTAGAATGAATTTATCCTTGAACTTCTATACTCAATGGTACTGGAAAACTAATTTGCATAATCTTTTTCATTTTTTAGGGTTAAGAAAGGATGCTCATGCACAAAAAGAAATTAGAGTTTATGCAGACCATATGGGAGAAATGGCGAGGGCAATTGCACCTAATGCATATGAAGCATTTGAGGATTACAATTTAAATGGAATGTTATTATCTTCATTGGATATAAAAGGACTTTCCAAAATTATGAAAGGTGAAGATAAAAATAAAGTTGCGGAAGAGATATTTGTTAACAAAAGAGAAAGGATTGAATTTTTAGGAAAACTCGAAAGAATATAATTAATCTTTAACTTCAATTTTTATGTTTACGCTCTTGGGAATTTGAAGGCGCATGATATTATGGAGAACTTTTTCATTAGCCGGAAGGTCTATGAGTCTTTTGTGAATTCTCATCTCAAACCTGTCAAATGTCGCAGTTCCATCGCCACATGGCGATTTTCTCGTGGTGATTTTCAATCTTTGTGTTGGTAATGTAACTGGCCCACGGATTAATATTCCAGATTTTTTAGCCAAATCACTGATAGAATTACAAATATCATTGAGCATTCCAATATCTGTGCTATTCAGCTTAACTCTTACTCTTGGCATTTTGTTTATAAAATGACAATAGCGGAAAATCTTTGATTTTCCGGCTTTGACATAATTGAATTTTGTAAGTTTGCTATTTAAAGTTTTCTCCAAGTAAAAACTTTTTATAGTCGTTTTTCTATTGATGTAAAAAGAGGGTTTAAGTTCATTCATGGCTTTAGATTCAATTTTTTTAAACATAAGTTTGATAATAATTATCGCAATGGTTGTAGCTGCAATTATGCGTATTTTAAAACAGCCGTTAATTATGGGTTATATAATTACAGGAATTATTGTTGGCCCTTATTTTTTCAATCTTTTAAGTGCAAGCGACGCCGTCGGAACTTTCTCGAAAATAGGTGTTGCATTGCTTCTTTTCACAGTCGGTTTGCATTTGAATCCTAAAGTTATTAAGGAAGTAGGAAAAGTATCTTTGATTACAGGAATTGGGCAAGTCATTTTTACATCAATAATAGGTTTTCTGATTGCATATTCTCTTGGATTTTCATTCACGGCTTCAGTATACATCGCAGTCGCTTTGACATTTAGCAGCACAATTATAATCATGAAACTTCTTTCGGACAAAGGAGACCTTGAAACAGTTTACGGAAAGATAGCAATTGGTTTTCTTATCGTCCAGGATTTAATAGCAATTTTTGCATTAATGTTAATTTCCTCACTTTCAGTTGGAGTAAGTGCATCGCCATTGATTGTAATGACTTTGTTAAAAGGAGTCCTAGCTACAATTTTTCTTTTTGGATTTAGTATTTACTTCTTACCTTCCATAATCAAAGTTGCTGCGAGAACACAAGAATTGCTTTTTCTTTTCTCTATTGCATGGTGTTTGGCTCTCGCAAGTTTGTTCAGCTATATGAATTTCTCTCTCGAAATCGGTGCTTTGTTCGCAGGTGTGGCTTTGTCGATGAGCCCATACAGCACTGAAATAAGTTCAAAACTCAAACCATTAAGGGATTTCTTCCTAATATTATTCTTCATCTTCATAGGTTCGCAAATGGTTTTCGGAGATGTGATGAATAACTCGGTTTCAATATTGATTTTCTCGCTTGTCATCCTCGTCGGGAATCCATTGATTGTCATAGCACTCATGGGATTTTTAGGCTACACAAAAAGGAGCAGTTTCATGGCCGGGATGACTGTCGCACAAATAGGAGAATTTTCAATAATAATGGTCGCATTAGGAATTACAGTTGGACATTTGAACCAGGAAATTCTATCAATTATAACAATGATTGGATTAATCACAATCGCAGGTTCAACATATATGATAAGTTACTCCAACAAAATCTATCCCATTTTCTCAAAATATCTTAATATCTTTGAAAGAAAAGATATTAAAGAAAAGAAAAAAATTAATAAAAATTACGACGCAATTTTATTTGGCTACAACAGAATCGGATTCAATATTCTAAACGTGCTGAAAAAAATAAAAAAGAATTATCTCGTAATTGATTTCAATCCAGAAACGATATCAACACTTTCAAGATTTGGAATTCCTTCATTATACGGAGATGCCGACGACACTGAGTTTCTTGATGAATTACCTTTAAGTAAAACAAAACTCATAATTTCAACAATTCCAGAAGCAGAAACAAATTTCCTTTTGATAGAAAAAACAAGACTGAAAAACAAAAATGCAATAATCATTGTAAGAGCGCATAGCATCAAAGATGCAATTGATTTTTACAAAAAAGGTGCAACTTATGTTTTAACGCCGCATTTTTTAGGTGGAGAATATTTGGCAAAAATGATTGAAAAATCAGGAGTAGACAAAGAAGACTACAAAAAAGAAAAAGAAAAACACATTGAGATGTTGAAAGAAATGAGCAGAACAGGAAAAGATCATCCCGAAGTTTCTAGGAATTAATTGGATTTTAACATTTTTTTTAAATTACTTAAATTAATGGCTTCTGCCCAATTAGTAAATGGAGGATTAGAAAGAATCATTTCTTTCTCTTTTTCACTTCCTGAATAAGTCGCAACACCCTCGCTAAGAACTTTAACATTATAACCTCTCCAACTTAATTCTTGTGAAGTGCAGAAAACACAACAATCTGCTGTTAAGCCTATAAGAATAACTGCATCTAAACTATTAGGTTTACCAACAACTTTATCTAACCATTTAGTAAAACTCTCTGAATCTTGATAAGGTATTCCTGGTTTTTTATTTGGATTACCAATATTGTTCCTTATCCAAATTGGAGAATTCATACACTTAATCCACTGTGGTTTGATTTTGACATCATCAGGAATTTCGGATTCATAGCCCAATTCTCCAGGTCTTGTTGAATCATCCCTATCTCCTGGTCGAGGTTGTCTATAATCAGAAATTATCTCAGCAATTTTAATATTTTCTTTTCTAAGATATGGAACTAGAGTATTTTTAATAAAACCAACACTTTTTCTTGATTTGTAATGATTACCACTTTGAAGACTAAATTCTTTCTGAAAATCAACCGAGATAATTCTTACTTTGTTATTTAAATTTTTTCTCATAAATTACTATAGATTATTAAATATTTATTACTTTCTACTCTTCCCCATATTCTTCTTGAACTGGCTCTTCCATCCCAAAAAATGAAAACAAAAAATCAAAGAATCTTAATATTGTTTCAAGTATAATTATGAAAACAAAATATATTAAAATCTGGCTGAAAAAATCAGGAATTTGAATTAATTGTCCGACTAATCTTTCAACGTGAAAGAAATTAGGATTTAGGAAGGATATTGCAAGAATTGTAAAAGGAAGAAGTTTCGCGAGCTCTTTTGCAAGCCCTTCTCTGTAATACGCTATCATTCTTATCGAAGATACTAAAGTAGCAGAAACAATTAGGGTTGTGCCTATTGACAAGTCCTCTGTAAACAACACAAGAAAAAAGGTAAATACTGAAAACCAGAAGAAAATTACAAACGGCAGAATAATTATGTATTCAACAAGATATAAACTACCCGCCAAAAATTTAGCCAGAGAGGGGTGTTCAACCTGATTATATTGATTAAGATTCAGGTTAATAACATTCTTAGTCGCTATGAAATTATGAAATTTCCATACCAAAACAAAGTAAACAACAACAATAAAAACTATCAAAAACAAGTTAATAAATTGCTGCAAAAAAGTAGGAAATGTCGAAAGAAATATGTTATACCCTTCTATCAGACTTTCAGTCGTCTGCGTTAATGCTTCAGTAGCCATTTTTCAAAATTAACACTACATACACCTCTTTTAAATACAGTTTTTGTTACTTTTAAAACTTTTTAGTTCAATAAATTTAAATAATATAATTCCTAAATTTTAATATGATTGACATAAAACATCTAAGAGAAAATCCAAAGCTTTACAAAGATAATAATAAAAAGAAAAACAAAGATATAAAAGTCATTGATGAAGTTCTTGAATTGGACAAAAAATGGAGAAGTCTAAAAGTCCAAGTAGATAACTTAAGGCATGAAAGAAACAGCATTTCAGAAAACATAAACAAGGCAAAAAAATCTAAAGATGACAGAAAAGCCTCTGATTTAATAAAAAAAGCCAAGGAAATCCCTGAAATACTGAAAAAAATTGAGGAAGAAGAGAAGGAGATTTTTGAGAAGCTAAACAAAGGAATTGCGAAAATTCCGACGTTAATGGAAAAAAAGGTGCCTCATGGAAAAAGTGACAAGGATAACATTGTAAGAAAAAAATCTGGAAAACCAAAATCTTTTAATTTTCCTGTAAGAAATCATGTTGAGATTATAGAAAATCTTGGCTTAGGGGATTTTGACGCTTCGGCAAAAGTTTCAGGAGCAGGGTTTTATTATCTAAAAGGAGACCTAGCACTTTTGAATCAGGCATTAATAAGGTTCATAATTGACCTGATGTCAAAAAAAAAGTACACATACATAGAACCGCCGTTAATGGTTCATAAAAAAGTTGCAGAAGCGGCTGAAGATTTTGAAGCGTTCAAAACAAAAATTTACAAAATTCAGGACGAAGATTTGTATTTGATTCCTACTTCAGAACATTCTATTTTAGGAATGCTTTCAGAAAAAATAACTCCCGAAAAAAATCTTCCTTTAAAATTTTTGGGATATAGTATGTGTTTCAGAAAAGAAATTGGGAGCCACGGTATTAATGAAAAAGGTCTCTGGAGAACACATCAGTTCAACAAAGTAGAGCAGTTTATTTTCTGCCATCCAAGAGATTCCTGGAAATACTACAATGAGTTGAAAAAAAACTCGGAAGAAATAATGAAAAAATTAAAACTCCCTTACAGAATTATAGAATCTTGCTCTGGAGATTTAGGGGATTGGAAAGCAAAAGGGGAAGATATTGAAGTCTACAGGCCGACGACAAAAGATTACGGAGAAGTAACATCTTTGAGTAATTGCGTTGATTCACAATCAAGAGGACTAAACATTAAAGGGATTTCAAAAAAAGGAGAAAAATATTTTCTTCACACACTAAACAACACGGCAATTGCAACTTCCAGAATTATGGTTGCAATTTTAGAAAATCACCAGCAAAAAGATGGAAGTGTTAAAATCCCAAGTGCCTTGCATAAGTATATGAACGGAAAAAAAGTTTTAAAAAGGTCAGGAAATAAAAAACAGAATGAATGACCAAGTTAGAGTTACCCTTATTAGAAACATAGAAGATTTAACAAAAGGCATTGTCATAAGATTAAATATACGGGATGGGTTTCAAACCAATGCAGTTTATGAAAGAGTTATAGAACCACTTAGTTTACGTCCTTGCCACTATTTTATTTTCAGAGAAGAATGTAGCAGAAAAATTTGTTTTATACAAAAAATGTGATAAATTACTTTTGTCGAAAAGATTATAAAATGACAGAAAAACTAAACCAACTAAAATTCGGTGCGGCAGGAGGATTTGTCGCAATGATTTTTACACTTATATTTGAAGTGTTTTTGTTGGTTAAATTTGTTCCTTTTTACAATTCCTTGTTGCAAAGTGTTTACGGAGTAGGAGGAATTGGAACATTTGAGATTACAATTATAATGCTTGCTTCAGCAATTGCTACATTAATTATGGGATTTGCGTTTTTCTGGCTTTTCGCTTGGGTATATAACAAACTATTGATTATTAAAGTAAAATAATCTTTACATTCCATAAATTCTTTTAAAGGATAAAATTCTGGGTTTTCATGAGAGTCAGAACAAAAAAGCTTTTTGATGGAGGAAAAATTGGAAAGCTTGAGACTTCTGGGGAAATCAGGGAGATAATAACAAAAGAGGATTTTCTCAATCCGAAAGGAATTGTGCTTGAAGTTTGTTTCCGCGGTGAAAATAGTTCTGGAATAATAGAATTAAGTCCTGAGGAAGTGAATAACATACACAAAGAAATAACTTCAAAAAAGAAAACTCTTGGAAAAATCAAAGTGCTGAAATTCAAGGAATAAAAAGTTCACTCCAAAGTCGCCTATATTTTTATGCAAACTGTTAACGTAATCTGAATCTATGTTTTTAGTGTTAACAATTTTACAGCAAAGTTTTAAATATTGAAAATTGATATTTTTACTAAATGCCTACGTGGTCTAACGGCTATGACGCTAGCCTGTCGCGCATGAGGGGAACCAAGTTTCCCCTTATACTAACCCCTCCTTTTGGAGAGAAAAATGCGCAGAACGCTGGAAACCCGGGTTCGACTCCCGGCGTGGGCGTTTCAATAAAAAATGAAAAATGAAAATGTTTTCGTTATCGCAATATTAATTTTGGTACTGCTGTTCTTATTCTGGAACTTCGGTGGAATGATGCCTTACAGGGACTATGGGATGATGGGGAGTTACTGGACATATGGTTTTGGATGGATGGGAGTATTCATGTGGCTTATATGGATTCTAGTCACTGTTACATTAACCTTGCTTATAATCTGGCTGATAAAACAAATACAGAAAAGATAATTTCTTAAAACTTATAAACTCGCCAAATTTTTTCTTTATAAGCCCCGATCGCATAATGGTATTGCACAAGATTGGAAATCTTGGCCTTTACAGGCATCCAGGTTCGATTCCTGGTCGGGGCGTTCATGTGGTAATCACGACCACGTAAATCAGTTTAAATTCAAAGGAAGATTACGCTAAAGAAACCTTGGTTTCTTAGCATTCCTGGTCGGGGCGTAATTTTATAATATGTGAGGACAAAACTTCACACAAATTTATAAATCAATTTTTCCATTTACTAAAATGAGTAAAAAAACAAAATACAGGATTTACGCAGTTATTTTCGTAGTTATTGTCGCAGGATTGATTTACTGGTTTTACATTCCAGCAAATTCCACGCCAGGAGAGTATGATTCTTTCGCTCAATGCCTTACGGATTCAGGAGCAAAAATGTATGGTGCTTATTGGTGCCCACATTGTGAAGAGCAAAAAAAACTTTTCGGAGACAGCTGGAAATATGTTAACTATGTTGAATGTTCGCTTCCAAACGCAGCTGGGCAAAACGCGGTCTGCAACAACGCAGGAATTCAGAGCTACCCAACATGGGAATTTAGCGATGGTTCTAGAGTTACAGGTGTAATGCAGATAAACGAGATAAGTCAAACAACTGGCTGTTCAATTCTAGCAGCTGAAACTATTGATTCTGATAACTAAATATTTATAAAAGTTAGAAATCTTATGATTTAATGGAAAAAGACATAGGAAAAATAAACAAGAACGACACGACAGACATTGTTGTAAGAGTTGATGACTTTGGAGGCAGAAAAGGAGTTACAGTAAGAGAATTCGTCACAAGCGAAAGATACACTGGCTTCACAAAGCAAGGAGTCAGGATTTTAGCACCTCAATTCGCGAAATTCAAAGAGATGATAAACTCTATAACGGAAGAAGACTTAAAGGAAGAACCAAAAGACGCTGTGTCAAAAGAAACAGGCAACGAAGAACTTCCAGACTACTGAAATGCCGACTGAATTTCAGGAAAGAGTTTACAGGATTCTTAGCAAAGTTCCAAAAGGAAAAGTTACAACTTATAATGCTATTGCAAAAATGTTAGGAAACAAATATTCTCAAAGAGCTGTTGGAAACGCACTGAATAAAAATTCATCTTCTAAAGTCAAATGCCACCGTGTAATAAAAAGTGATGGAGATATCAGTGGTTTTGCTTCCGGAGTAAAAAACAAGATTAAACTTTTGAAAAGAGAAGGAATTAAAACCAACAAGAACAAAGTTGATTTGAAAAAGTTTGGATTTAAGTATTGAAATCGCTCACTTCACTTCGCCCGTCGTTTTTACACCGAAAAAATTACTTCACTTTTGTTCAGATATTAATATTATTAGTTAACATGAAGAACAAAAGTTTATGTTAACAATCTACACTAATTTCGAACGAGTTTACGAGTGAGTGAATTTTAGAGGAGTGTTTAGTGTAAGTGTCTCAAACTTTTATATTCACATTCTTATTTCCAAGAATTTCCAAGTCGCTAATTTGTCCGTCGAGTCTGAATTTTTTGTTTGATATTTGAATGCTTCCTTTAAAATCATTTATTGTAACTTGTTCTTCATTCACAACAAAAGCGTTTTTTCCGTCTTCAACATTTATCAAACCAGAAGTTACATAAGAAATTTTCTTTATTGAAACCTCATTTCCCATTTCCAGCAAATCATAACTCAATGAATTTTCAAATGTTATTTTTGTTGTTTCTTTTGTTTGTGATGTAACCAAAATACCATTAATTATAACTCCGGTTGCCTTCCCTTCAATTACAGAAATTTTTTCTTCATTAAAAGCAATTTCCCCATCATATTCATTTAGAGTTATGTAATTATTTGTCACATTTCCAAGATAAAATCTCTGGTCGCCAACCTGCAAAAAAGAGCCTGAATTTCCTCTTAATTCAATTCTGTCAAAATTTCCTTCGATGCTCAACTGAGGAATTGTTAAATCTGCCTGAAACTGAATTGACTTTTCTTCTTGCGAAGAATCGCTTCCTTGTATTATATTCCCAGTAAAATCAAAATCACCATAAAATGAGGTGTAAATCACAAAAGAAAAAACTCCTAAAAAAATCACAAACACTAAAAATTTCCAGTGATGATTTGACCTGTGTCTCCCATGTTCTTTCTTGATGTACTCAATTTCCATTTTAGTTCCTCTGCGATTTCGCCCTGCGTGTTTTAGCTTCCAAAAAATCTACAAACATTGAAGGGTTATTTATTTTTTTTATTACCATAGCGCTGTCATCGGAAAATGTTCTTACACCTACATCCCCATAATTAAGCATTCTCTCCCATAAGTTCTGCCTCAAATTAGCGTCGCTGATTGCGACTAAATCAAGTCTCCTAGTTGTTCTTGAGAAGATTCCTTTTGAAGCTATAATTGAATGAGGATTTACTTCATAATATGTGTTTAATCTATGGCTTTCTGTAAAGAATATAGCAAGTATTAAAAATACACCAACAACCTTTAGGGTAAGTTCATCAATTTCCCTGCCAGAAATTTTTGCCACCGCAATAGAAATAACTAGAGCAAGAATCATAAGATAAACTATCAAATATATTTTTCTTGAATTACGAACGCTAAGTTTATCAAACCCTTTTTTCATCCTTTTTTAATAGGAATTATAATATTATAAATATTATGCTGATTAATTTTAATCAGACAATTCCAATTTTTAGTATTTCTTTCCAGCTCTTAACGTTTAAAGCTACAAGTGCTTCCTTGAAAGTCAAAATCGGCTTTGGATATTTTGCAAAATCATCTATAGCGATTCTCGGACAAGCCAACTCAATGAAGGCGTCTGTGTTGTAAAAATTCATTATTTTGTCAACTGTGATTTCTGACATTGTTATAACAATCGGCTTTTTTCCGTTTTCAATTAATTTATCGACAAGATATTTGTGAGAACCAAATTTCTGTCCAGGTTTTACTTCAACGATAATTCCAACAGTTTTGGCTTCCCGCAATTTTTCAATAGATATTGCTCTTTGTTTCAGGATTTTTTCTTTTAATTTTCCTGCATTTTTTACTTCATTATTGTAAACATCAAGAAGTATTACCGGTTTATCAACACTTAACACTGCACCCATTGAATGAAAATTATTTCCAATTATCACAAAAGCATCAACTTTTTTTTCTATTGCCTTTAAACCACTATATTCACAACCGACAATATGCCCTTCATAGGCAGCATGCCCTGATTTTTTTGACAAAATAACTTCCTTTCCATTTTTCTCATAAAATTTTTTTATGTTCTCAATATCGTGTCTGTGTTGAATTGAATAACTCAATCCCAAAACTTTGAATTCTTTTAATTCACTCAATGATTTCTTCAGTATTGGTTCAAGATTAAGAATATCTTTTACTTCAACATAAATAATTGGGAAATCAACTTCCATAAATTCTGCATGTCCAAAATGAACAATCAAATCCACATTCAATTCTTTAGCTTCATGGACAGCCACGCTACACGCTCCCCACGAAGTCTCCCCTGAAAAAATAACTTCTATTCCAAGAGACTCAATTGCATCAGAAATTTCTTCTGAATTTTGCTTTATCCCTTCTGCAAGCTGAACCAAAACTCTCTTCGGTTTTCTCTTCTTCAATTCCTCCAAAAGCCCTGGAATTTCAAAATCTAACGCCATGTAAATAACATAAAAAATCAGTATAAAAGGTTTGGGATTATTACAACAAAAGGCAATAATCTATTTAGACTACACTAAATAAATTTCTTTATGCCAAGATATGAATCCCCTTCAGGAAAAACAATTGACTCTGCGAATTTTTTCAACCACGACAATTATCAGGGAAAAATAAGAGAAGTTGCCTTGATGGGTCCTGAGAAGTCTTTTAGTAAATTAGAAGATGCTTTGAAATTTTTAATTGGAGAAGGTTACATTACTTTAAGCCCTATTATTTTAAACAGAACACATAACGGGGGCTCTGATTTAAATGAACCGGTAGAGGCAATTTTACTGTCAAGAGAAAATAATAAAGGATTAATTGTTAAAAATTATTCTATTAAAAGTAGTCCTTTTGAATTTTATAAAGAAGAACAATTTAAGTATATTCTCTAATTAAAAACTAATTTTCACGTCGCCGTTTTTTATCTTACATTGACATCCAAGCCTGTGTTTCTTGTCTCTTTCCATATCAATTTCGCTTTCTGTCAACTCGGAGAGGTTTTTTTCCCCTTCGATTATATCAATCATGCACGTTCCACAAAGTCCGTTTGTGCAGCAGAAAGGTACCCCAAGTTTCTCGCAAGCATCTCTGATTTTTTCCCCCTCCTTAACTTCAATGCTTTCTTTTGTTTTCGCCGAGATTATTTTTGGCATTCAACTCGTTATAATTTCCTCTTTATTAATGTATTCGTATGCAGAATAAGCAGCGGTGCAACCGTCAGCGACTCCGGTTATTAACTGTTTGAATGGCTTGTCTGTAACATCACCTGCCGCAAAAACTCCAGGAACATTTGTTTCTGATGTCATATGGTTTATTTTTATTTCTCCTTTTTTATTCAGTTCTACATTAAGTAGTTTTGCTAAGTCAGAGAGAATTATATGCCCTATTGCAACAAAAATCCCATCTAAAACAAGTTCATCACTTTTTTTGTAAGGCTTGTCTAAAATAGCTCTGTTCACAAGTTCATTTCCATGAATTTCTTTTATGTTTGTCTCATTTATTATCTCAATTTTTTTGTTTTTTTTGATTCTTTCCAAGTTTATCGGCTCCGGATGTATTTCCTTGCCTCGATAAATTATGTAGACTTTTTTTGCATGTTCGCTTAATAGAAGTGCATCTTTCGCCGCAGAATCACTTCCTCCAACAACAGCGACGATTTTGTTTTTGTACAAAGGCCCGTCACACAAAGCACAGTAATGAACACCACGATTCATAAATTCCTTACTCCCTTTCACGCTTTCCGGGAGTTCTTTCCATTTAGTGCCTGTCGCAAATAAAATTGTTTTTGTTTCATACTCACTTTTATTCGTCTTTACAATAAAACCTCTTTTCTGCTTTTTAATTTCAGAAACTTTTTCGTTTTTTATTTCAACCAAATCATAACTTCGTGCATGGTCTTCAAGTTTTTTCGCAAGTTCGTGTCCTGTGAGTTTTATGAAACCAGGATAATTTTCAACAATGTTTGTCGTCGTTATCACGCCTCCAACAGGCAATTCAGTGCCGTGTGTAGACCCTAAAACTAGCGTTTTCATTCCAAGCCTCGCAGCATACATCGCTGCCGCCAAACCAGTTCCTCCCGCACCAATAATCAAAAAATCGCAATTGTTTTTCATTTTAATTTATTTTTCTCCCGTTTTCATATACACTCATTTTTCTTTTTGCAAGTTCTTGAAAAAATTCTTTAGGCGAAACAATAAATTCCGGTGAATAACTTCCTGGTTCATTTATCAAGTTATTAAAAATCATTTGCGCAATTATACTTGCGGGCATTCCTGTATCAATATCAGAGCCAGTCCACTCCCAACCCTTCAATGGGGGAACAATACACTCCATCATTATGCTTCTTGCTTTTCCTTTGTACTTACCTTTTATAAAAACCCACAAATTTTCAACTTCAGTATATCCTTTTGGTATTCCTATTCTCTTCAAAACTTCTGTCAAGAAATCTGTTGGTATTATCTCTTTACCTTTAAATTTTACCGGTTTTTTGCTTGCCAGTCCAAGTTCAATTATTGCCAAAATTATTTTCATTGAATGTTCTGGAAAACCAGCATAAAAAGAGATATTTTTTATTTTCTTTTTCTCGGCGAATTTATGAAATGTGTAAGTTTCAGCATGATTTCCAACTTTAAACTCATTTTGTTCTCCAACAGAAGTATGATAACAATGAACAAGAGAATCCATCGGCTTGATTTTTTTTATTTTATGATCTTTAAGGTAAGGTGCATCTCTAGTAAATTCTTTCATCACGCTTTTTATTGAGAAAGGCACAACAAATTTTTTTATATTTGAATCCCATGCAAATCCCACCTCTATAGTGTTTATTGCATCAAATTTCTCGTTAGCATGTCTTAACATGACATTTCCAATTCCTGGTACAGAACCACAACCAGTTATATGAATCAGTTTTTCTTTCTTTAATGTTTTATCTAAGGCAAACTGGTCTCTTGTCATAGGAACATCAGAGCCAAGATCAATTGAATGAACTTTCGCTTTGATGCATACTTTCAAGCAGTTTAAATTCCAATCTCCTTCTGCACAATTCACAACAATTTTTGCTCCAGATTTTTTTATTACATTAACAGATTTGTTTATATCCCTTAGATCTATAAATTCAAAATTTGTTTTTTTTCTGTATTTATTTAAAATTTGTTCGACTTGGCTTCTGTCTCTGCCACACATTAAAACAGTATGGCCACTTTTAATTAAATCCACAGTTGCTATTTTGCCCTGTTTTCCTGTAGCACCTACAACGCAAAAATCATATTTTTTCATCTTCTATTTTAAAATGGTCCTTGGAGGAATCGGACCTCCGCTTCCTCGGTGTAAACGAGGTGTTCTACCATTAGACTAAAGGACCTTATTCAGTTAAAATAATATTTAATTAAAAGGTTTTCCCTTTCAAAACCTTTATAAGTAAATAATTCATTTTCTTGGCATGACTGAAAACGATGAAATTCCAGAGATGAGTCTAGGCAACAAATATTCTGCTAAACCCCAGGTCCAAGATTTGAGCGCTGCACAAAAGGAAGTAGCGAAAACAAAAAAAGAATTTGATAAATTCAAAAGCCAGTCACTTAAGAAATTTCCATTCATTGAAGCAATAGGAATTCTTCCAGCTCAATTAACAAAAACTTTTATCGACGAGGAAGAGGCTCCGAAAGAAACTGAAAAGCTTGTTCATGTTTACATTATTGTTCCAGAAGAAAAACTGAAGGAAATCCCAAAAATAAAACAAGAGTTAGTCAAAAGTTTAGAATCAATAAAACAGAAAGCTTGGCTTCACGTGAAAACTCCAGTTGATATTTGGGAAATGGCTTTAGACAGTAAATTTGAATTAGTAAACGCAATTGCAATGGCTTTTCCTTTGCATGACAAGGGAATTCTCGGAGCTTTAAGAGTTGCCGAGATTCACAAATCTTTGGTTTTACAAAAATTCGAGAAGTATGTTGTGAGTTATGTTTTAGGAGGAAGCTTAGTCAGAGGAGAAAACATAAGCACTTCTGATGTTGATGTTTTTATAATAATCAACGACACTGACGTAAAAAGAATGTCGCGTCTTGAATTAAAAGAAAGATTGAGGGGAATAATCTACCAATATGTTGCAGAAGCAACTGCACTCGCAGGAACAAAAAGCAAATTATCACCGCAGGTTTATCTTTTGACAGATTTCTGGGAAAGTGTGAAAGATGCGCATCCAATCATGTTTACTTTCATTCGTGATGGTGTTCCAATTTACGACAAAGGAACATTCATGCCTTGGAAAGTTCTTTTAAAAATGGGAAAATTAAAGCCTTCACCTGAAGCGATTGATATGTTTATGAGAACAGCTGAGAAAACAAAAGAAGCTGCAGACAGAAGATTAATCGACGCGATGATAGATATTTACTACGGCGTTTTAACTCCAAGCCAGGCTCTTATAATGTTGTATGGATTGCCCCCCCCAACACCAAAAGAAACTGCACAACAATTCAAAGAAATTTTCGTTGACAAAGAAAAAATGCTAAAGAAAACAGACATTGCAATCCTTGAAAAAGCTGTGAAAGAATTCAAGACCTACGAGCACGATTTGAAATACAAAATACACGGAAAAGAAATAGATTCGATGATAAAATCTTCAGAGGAATATTTAAAAATTCTTAAAGATTTAAGGGAACAAATAGAAAAACGCACCCAGGAAAAAACAATAGAACAAGTTTACAGCGACATCTTCAGCATACTTCACATAATTATTGGAAAAGGAACAGAGCAAAAAACAGTGAGAGAATTTGAAGAAAAACTCATAAAAACTGGGAAACTTCCCCATCAATCACTGAGATTTTTGAATTATTTAGTTAGTGAAAAAAAGAAATTCAAAAAAGGAAAATCAACTGCACACAATATAAACGAAGCAAGAAAAAACGCGGCGATTCTGATTAATGATTTGATTGAATACTCACAGAGAAAGGATTTAATGGCTCTCGAAAAAACAAGAATGCGCCTGAGATATTTAAGTGATGGAAAAGAAAAATTCACCGAGCTTATTGTCTCAAAAGGAAAGGCTTTTTTGATAAACGGCAATGTAATAAAAAAAATAACTGACAAAATCGAACCTTCAAACGCCAAGGAACTTTCAGAAGCTGTTGAAAAGCAAAAAGCAGAAAAAGGCGTGAAAGTAAATCAAAAGATTTTCGAACTTTTGAAAAAAGAACTCGGCGATTATGAGGTTGTGTTGTAATACTAAACTCTCAAACAGAACTTTTAAAAACTAATTTTCTCAATTATTCTAATGAAAGTAAATAAATTCCGCGATTTCGTTAGAGGTAATTGGAAATCGCTGTTCAGTGTTTTGAGGAAAATCGAAAAAAACCAAGAGGTTGTTTTCAAATGAAAGGAAAAGTTATTCAATTCCGCAGAGGAAGAAAAACAATTCACGAAAGGCATTTCATTATAGAAGCCCTTGGAGTTACTTCAAAAGAATCTGCAACAAAACTAATTGGAAAAGAAGTCTCATGGGTTTCGCCGGGAAAAAACAAAAAAATAATCAAAGGGAAAGTTTCTGGAACTCACGGAAATAAAGGCCTAGTCCGTGTGATTTTTGAAAAGGGCTTGCCCGGGCAGGCAATAACAACAAATGTGGAGGTAAAAGATTAAAAACATCCAAGCGTGGCCGTTTTAATGGAGATAAAATGACAAACAATATAGAATATTTTACTGGAAAATGTGAATATTCCTCAGGAAGAAATTGCCCTGATATAAACGTGTTAACTAAAAAAAGAAGCACAGGAATTATAGACCCAGATTTAGAAGACCAATATAATGAATTATGCACTATCGGCGGCAGATGTTTATTAAGAAGAGATTTATCAGTTTCAGGAGGAGAAAATGGGGCTTAGAAAAGCTTCGTCTTACTCAAAGAGAAAAGTTGTTCCCTACACTCGTGTAAGTAAAAAGAAAGGGAAGTCATTCATAAAGACGGTTCCGCCGCAGAAGATTGTTAAGTTCACGATGGGAAATGAAAGTCTTTACAACAATGGAAAATTGCCAATTCAATTAACAGTTATCTCAACTGAAAACGCCCAAATAAGACACAACGCACTTGAAGCTTGCAGACAGTACATAAATAAAAAACTTGAAACAGATTTCGCAGGACAATATTTGTTTAAAGTCCTCGCAGTTCCCCATCACATTCAGCGTGAAAACAAAATGCTTACTGGAGCAGGAGCAGATAGAATGCAGACAGGAATGCAGCTTTCCTTCGGGAAAACATCTGGAAAAGCAGCGATTGTCAAACCTGGAACAAGAGTTTTTTTCTTCGCTCTTCCAAACCAAAAAGCAGAAAGATTAATTAGAGACACTTTGAGAAGAGTTTTTCCAAAGCTTCCGTGCAGAATGAGGGTTCTCTCAAAAACAGAAGTTGTTTTAAAACACTGATTTTACGACGATGATTGCGCTTGCTAACGCTCGCTAAATTAGTGTTGTTTCAAATCCCTACTTTGCAAACAATGGTTTTGGGATGGATTTTGTCACCTTTTTAAAAGAACAACAAAACCACAATATTTATAAACCTCAAAATTCTGTGGAAATCATGGAAACAAGAGTCATAAGACCTGAATTAAAAAGACTTGTTGGAAACGAGTCTGAACTTTACCCAATTAGTGAAACTCCGACTGTAGAAATAAATTCAGCAGAAGGAGCAATAAGAGAAACAAATTTTATAAAAAGTGAATATTCCCATAAAAGAGTTAATCACATAACATATTCTAACCCTGAATTTAATTGTGATTGTGACATAACTGACAAAAATATTGAAATAATTGCTAGAGGAATTATTTGGGATGCAAATATGGGGAGATTACCAATAAATTATCAGTTGGGGCTATATGAAAGGAAAAAATATCAATTAGGACCATCAAAAGGAATTTCTAAAAAATTTCAAGGAGTTTCAGAGTAAAATGGGTAAAATAAAAAAAGGACTTTTAGGATTGTTAGGAGTAGCAACATTAGTGGGAACTTTTGGCGGAAATAACAAGGATGTCAGCGTGCCCCCAATATTCAATGAAAAAGTAGGGACATGGGGTGGAATAAATATTACAACAAACGGCACTGAATTCGCTGAAGGTTCAAGATTTTACGGAATTTCTATAAGTTCTTATCACAGACCAGTTGATAACAACAGAAATTATTTTTACGGGCTACAAGTCGGTTTGCATAACAGCACAAGTAATTTAGTCGGCGGACAAATCGGATTTACAAATTACAGCAATGACCCTTTCAACTACAATGTGCCTATAAATGGAAATAGCCAAACAGGATTCCAATTAGGAGGAAACAACGTCGCAGAAAATTTAACAGGAGTTCAAGGCGGGGGAGTTAATATAAATCAAGAAGGAGCAAGTTTTATTCTAAATTATGCAAATTTAAATTTGGGAGTTATTGAATAAAATGGCTGAAGCAAATCAAAAACAAGGCGGACTTGAAAAAATGGCTATGTACGAGCCAGCAGTTCTAGCAGCAAGATTATCAAAATCAGATCCGGCATATGTTGGTTCTGCCCTGGAAATACAAGGTGAAAGATTGACATTAGATGATGCAACTAGAAAATTATTGAGAGAAGGAGTTTATAACAATCAAGCAGGAATAAAAAAAGCAATTGAAGTTTATTCAGATGCTTATTCTCAGGCACGCGATTCTTTGACTGTTGACCAATTGACAGGACATTATAGTGGAGGAATGGATTTATTAAGTGATCAAGACAAAAAAACATTGAACACAGAACTCGGTAAATTCAAAAATGAAACATATGGAAATATTGAGAAACAAATGCAGAAGGCAGGTTATGTTTCGCAAGGAGCTCAAGAAGGATTGTTAGATGGTACGCCAGAAGAAATACAAAAAAAAGTAGAAAGCGCAAGAGCAACATTGGAAAAATACCAAAACTTAATTGTGATGCTCAGAACATTGGAATCATTCAAACTCGAAACATTGAGGCCTGAAACTGTTAAAAGAAGCACAAAAACTAATCTTGAAGGACTTGCTAAACATCTCAGAGGAGAAAACTAAAATGACAAATCAAAACTTAGAAAATAAAGTCAAAACATCAAAAAAATCCAGTCATGAAAGTGAAGTTGGATTGACTGGAATGTACGAACCTCGTCCTGCTTCGCCAAAAGAATTAATGATGGGTGCAGGAGTAATATTAGCAGCAAGCACTACAATTTATGCTTCATATAAATTGTTTGATTATTTTTTTAATTAAAATGACAAAAAATTTAGAAAAAGACTTTGGTTTGATTCTCATAAACTTCTTCAAGAACAAGGAAACAGGATGTTAACACCTATAGAGTTTGTTGAATTTCTTAATCATACAAAAGATAACTTCCCTAAAATTTACAGAGAAATCACAGAAGTAAGAAACCCATGGAGAGCTGAACATCTTGATGCTTATTTTGAAAAAAGAAAAGACGGATTATACATTTTGACAGGAAACAGGACAAAAGAAGAAAAATTAGATGAAGACACATTAGTGAAAGATAGAATTCCTGGAATTTCTTTAGATGATTATTTAAGCAGGGCACATACAAGCCAAGGACTTCCAAGAAGTGATGTTAAAAAAGGAAATTTATATTTCTGGCATCCAAGAAATGGTTCAGGTGCCTGGTTCTTCGCTGACGACGGCAGGGCGAGTCTGAATTGCTACGGGGGTCCTCAGCTCAGGAATTTCGACGTCGGGGTACGCGCTGTTGCACAGGAAAAGTAAGGTTTAGCTCGCTGGCAAAAAAGTTGAACAAAATAGCAAAAAATTTTTAATGATTTAGTGTATAAAGTTAGTTTTATGTGTTAACTGATTACATCAATAACGAAAAGAACGAAATGGGGTGAAGCAATTTTCTACCTTTTCTAACTAATCAAATCATCGACGATTTTTGTCATCACGCTTAAAAATTCTTCAGCTCTATCTTGCCAATCATCTATTTCAACACCTTTCAAATCTTTTTTTTCTCCGTGTGCGATTTTTTTGTGAAGAAGCAACAAATCTCTATACCATATAACATATTTTATATTGAGTTTTCCAGCGTCGACAAAAACTTCTTTTAAGGTTATAGGAAGGTGTTCCGGCGAAGGCGGAGAAACTTTCGCAGCAATCAAAGCTGCATGAGCAGAGTCAACCATGCTCCAAAACAAACCTTCAATTGAATTCAACTCAGAGATTTTGCTTCTGGAAATATGCTGCGGCGCTCTTTGAAGAAGAGAATAAATTGCCTCGGGAGTTGCTTTTATTCTTCCTGTAAAAAGTAAATATTTCAACGGCTCAAAAAATCCCCCAAAATCAATCAATGGAACTCCGTCACGAATTATATTTATCACAACAGGGTCTCCCCTAAGCAAATCATCCCACCAAGTAGTTAATTTTATTGTGTTAACATGAAGATTCTTTTTGTATGGATTGTTCCTAACAATTTTCTCAAGCTCTTCCCTATACCATGCAATTAACTCTGCATCCCATTTTATCGAAGCATCATCTATCAAAATCATAATATCAATATCAGAGCCGGAAGTTGCTGATTTCTTCGTTGCAGAGCCAAAAAGCAAAATTGATTTAACAAGTTTGTTGAAATTCTGGTAAACTTTTGTCGCGAAATCCATCGCGATATCTTCGTCAGTTTTCAAATCAAACGTAACCGGCTTTTGTCCTTTCCTGACAAATTTTTTCTTCGTGGAAACTTTTTTTGGCTCTATGATTTTTATCTTTTCTTTTTCTTTAGGGCTTTTCTTAGAATTGCCTTTTACTTTTTTTATCAAGTCCTTCTTTATCTTTAATTTTTTAGAATTACCAGTCGGAATGTCCTTGTCAAGTCGCGAAAGGTCTCTCTTCAACTCCTCAATAAAATTTTCTTCCTTAAATTTCTTAGCCATAAATCACCAATTTTAAACTATATATTCTAATATATATTTTAGTTTTTAAACATTATTAAAGTTTCGCATGACAAATTGTCCTCGCTATGCTCATCTATTGATGTAAATTGTTAATCTGCTGATATAATTTTTGTTATGATTAGATTATTGTGACGAGCTAGAAGTTATCAATAAAAGATTTTAGTTTTTGTATTAGTATATAAATCAAATAAATGAGCGACTTTGGAGCGAGTGTTTTTTAAGGAGGGGGTTAGTATGAGCGACTTTAGAGCAAAGCAATTTTATTCCATCGGCGTGCCACTGAATCTTCCACGTCCAGTTGCTTGGTGTTGTCCACCAAGTCCCATAGGCAGATTTGAAAAACTCGTTCCAAATGTTTCATAATTTATTTGCGGAAGCCACTGTCCTTCTAATCCTCCAAGATAACCCTGTTGCAATCCTATCGCTTGATTCCAGTAAGGAGCCATCCCCATAGAGTATATGGGCGAGCCAGTTGCTTCAAGAGTAACTGCATACGGCGACGATTGCATGTGCTGCCACCAATGCGCCGCCTCAACAATTTTCTTAGCTTTCTCACCTTTTTCCCCAAGTTTTTCCATGACTTCTTTCAAATCAACATTTCCCATTCCCATCGGAAGTTCAATATTATCCATTCCAAAATTATCAGACAAGTGAATGTGTTTTACAAGCGGTGCAATTTTTTCAGCTTCCTTGATAATATCTTCCCCACTGAAACCGAATTTCCTTAATTGATTTATATGTCCTACATCCCACGTAACACCAATCATTTTCTCAGCTTCTAATTTTGCTTCACTCTCAGATAATCCTGCGCCACCTTCCCTCTTTGGTTTTGTTGCAATTTCTACAAATTTTTTTCTCGCGCCTTGAACAACATTTTTCAAATCTTCACCTCGCGATAATCCAAAACCAGCAGGAGGATTTTCAATATTTACTATTGGTGCTTTTTTGCTTCCTCCAAATCTCTTCCATGAATCAAAAGCAACATTACCAAAAGTCTGTGTTGTTTTATCCAAAGCATATTCTTCAGCAGGCAGAAAAATTTTGGGTGATTCCATGCTACTCAATCTTTGAGTCAACATAAATATGGCATCAGATTCTACCTTTGGATTATTTTTTCCATCAACTAATATTTTAGTGTATTCATTCGCCAATTTTTTCAATTCTTCTTTTTTTTCAGGAGGAGAATATTTCACAGCGTCGTCAAAAAGAGCATTCACCTTTCTTTGAGATTCATTCAAATAAGCATTTGCGGTATAAATTTTTCGAATTTCTTCATACTCCTTTGGTTCAATATTCGGGTTTGGGACTTTATCCGGATTATACTCATGCTCTTTCCATTGAAGGTATCTTCCAATAAAAATTGGGTGAATTTCTTCGAGAAGTTTGTTTGCATGTTGCCTATTAAATTCAACTTGGTCCAAATCATTGCTCCATTTTGTATCGTTCATTATTTTAATTGTTTCTCCAGGAGTGTAAATTACTGGTTTTCCGACAGGAACTACTTCTCCACTTCTTTCCCCTTTAACAGGAACAGGATGAGGATAATATTTTTCTTCTTCTCTCGCCATACTTAACTGCCCTGTTTCCTGATTCACAACAGGCATTGCAAGAATTTTTTCGCCCTTTTTAGTTTTGCTCCACATCGCTCCCGGCAGTGAGTTCGCAGTGTGAAAAGTCACAGAAATATTTCCGTCTTTATTCAACTGCTGCGACCTTTCTATTGAATTAATTAATTTTCTCTCGATAATTTCTCTTTGAGCATCATCAAAAACCCCTTGCTGGGTTATTCCAGAAGCATCAACAATAGGTCCATGAACAGTAATATCAACACCTGTTAATTTGCTCAACCTATTTACTTCTTCCAGTTGCTGTTTTGATATCGTGTCTAAAGGAGTCCCCAAATCAATCATTGAAAGCTCAATTACTTTTTGTCCTGTCGAAAGTTTATCTGAAACATCTTTCAAAATATTTGCTGTCCTAGGGTCTGACGAAACTCCAATCGTCGACGTGTCTTTAACTCTGTAACCTGTAAACAAACTGCTATACTCAGGATTAAGACTTGAATATCCACCTTGATAAATATCTGAAATTTTATAATCACCCATTTTATTTTTATTATGTTGATTATGTTTATTAATCTTTTTACGTTTTATAATCTCCTCTTGTCAGATATTTTTTTGAGCTGTCTTTTGCGTCGCGTGGCTCAACTTCTACCTGCCTTTCTATAGGTTCGTGAGTATGTCTATTATCTTGTATTCTTTCTCCAGTATCTCTAACAAGCCTCTGACTTTCCCTGAATTTTTCTTCATTTCGAAACATCTCGGAGTAATTTTGCGAAGGAGTCATATAGTCAACCCTTCTTTCTCCCCTTTCATCACCTCTTTGGATGTTTTCATTTGGAGAGTATTCCAAACGCCTTGAATCATCATAATTTATATTTTCTCTTTTTCCTTCTCGCTGTTCTCGTCCTAAACTTCTTGCAACACCTCTGCTACTCAACATAATAGTTTCAGCTTCATTTACTTTTTCCAAAACAGGTGCTTTGATTTTTTTCAGCGTTTCAGCAATTTTGAGCTCATCTCTTTCATCAACAGTTTCAAAAATTTCCTCTTCAAGCCCTTTTTCTTCTTTGACATTTTCTTTTAATTCTTTTATTACTTTTTTCTTCAGCTCTTTTTCAATTATTTTCCTAACTTTTTTTGAAATCTTTTTTACTCTTTTTACCATAATCATCAAAGACTAAAGAAGTATATAAATTTCTCGAATATTAAGTATAACTTACCATTCCATGCGCTTGCTTGTAAACATCAAATATTGTAAATGCAGTTTCTTTAGCTTTGTTAGTTGCAATTTTCCTGAGATGGTTTTTTTCAATCCAATCATCTGGCCTTATTTTCTTTACTTCTTCTTTTTTTTCGTCTGGCTTTGACTTCTCCGAACTTGTTGATGATTCTGATTTGCCATATCCTCCAATCAAAGCAACAAACGGATTTGAAAAATCAGTCGACTTCATTGAACTCAACGAATCTTTTTTTTCTTCTTCAGTCTTTTCTTCTAAAAAGTAATCTATGTCTTTCTGCAATTGTTCAAGACTGCCCGTCGTAATGCCTTCAACAAGCTTCATAGCATCGCTGATATCCGACTTTTCCATTTCTTTATTAATTGCATCTAATTCATCCTTATTCAACGCGTAGGCATTGAAAATAATCTCTGTTTTTCCTCCGAAAACATATTGCTGTCCAGCTTTTTGCGGGATTCCTCGAAATGAAAAATTAACTAAAATACAAACAAAATAATCTCGCGCAAGTTTTAATTTTTTGAAATCCCGTGGTAAATCTCCACTTAAAATTAAATCTTCAGGTTTTAGTTTTGATTTCCCCATTACTGTAAGTTCAAGAATTATGGTATTAAAAGTTTTTACAAAATCTGGTTTTCTTCCTACATCTTTCATCTCTAGCTCCTGTGCAGCTTTCAAATAAGGTTTTGCCCAGCGTGAATAAATCTTCAAGCTGTTCACTTGGCTTTTTAAATAGTTTTTTTCAAGCTCGTATCTTTTCCTTAATTCTCCTTCAGATTCTTTCAGCCATGAATTAAATTCTATTACTCTCGATTTTACAATTCTCTTAACCCTATCATTCAAATCAATTTCATTTCCTTTCGAGTCTTTTAAAGATTCATCTTTTACAATAAGAAATGCATCGATTAGTGTTTGATAGCCTGCTTGTCCAAGAGCCATGGCTTTAATACTTGAATTCCCTTTTTGTATATCAACGCGGTCCATCCAAATTTGTTTCAGTGAAAGCAACGCTGCTTCTGATGTTGACTTATCTTTTGATTTGAAATCATCATAAGACTTCAGCCTGATTTTGAATTCCCTTAAATCATAAATAATATTTAAAATGCTCCTCATCACATTATTCACATCGCCTAAAATTTTCGTTGCATTTTGCTGCATTATCGTCGCCCTTTGCCCAAGCTCAGCAAAGTGCGCACTTCCAGGAGTGGAAGAGAAATTGTCAACAATCTTTTCAGTTTCAAGTCCGAAATCGTTTGACATCATATCAATTGTAAAAAAATAAACAGGCTCAAGCGTCTCTGTTGTGGAATCATAAACTATTTTGTGTTCTGCAAGATTTTTCGGTTTTACTTCTTCAACTGGAATTTTATCAGCAGTTTTGTATTTCTTCAATAAATCTTTTCCATTTTCAGCATAAAGCTCCAGATTGATTTTCCCGATAATCTGCTGTATTGTAGCTACCATCTATAAAACAAAGAATTGTTATTTATAAAATCTTTTGGTTTTATTCATAAAAATCATTCGATGTTAATAGTTATTACCTGTGCTAAGATTTCCTTTTCGTCACCCAGTTCACTTTGAGTGTTAATGGTTAGCGCTTGTCCAATATTTAAATCACTAAATGAAGCGGAGACGACTGTTAGGACAGTTTGTTCGTCAAGTGAAGCAAGCTCCTGTTTTTGAAAAATAGTGTTTTCGTCGATTAAAACAGTTATTTCTCCCGGCACAAAAACGCTTGTATCAGAATTGCTTGGAGCAGCTATTAAAGTCGCTTGCAATCTAATACTATCTGTGTTTTTTTCCAGCAAAGTTCCTGCAATTAAGAAGTCACTTTCCCGGTCGTCAAAATTCCCGGGGGTAGTTGTTACTCCGTTATCAAAAAATAACATTCCAATTAAAAACGCACCAACAATAAATACCCCTATTAAGATAATTATATATAATTTTTTCATTTTCCCTTCATTAATTAATAATATTTAATTTACTTTAAATATTTAAATATTATAGTCAAATAACACCATTAAAACATACATAAGCACATACAGCTCCTGCTTCTGATACCTCTGTCCACATAACTCCATAAGTTGGGTCATATCTGCAGTCAGCATAAGCAGCATCCCCTTGGTATCTAAAATAGTTTAATGTAGTTATGCAAGGAGTATTTGGGTCTGCAATGTATGCGTAATTAGAGTTCTTACAGTTATTTTGTTGCGCGCCTGAACATGCAATATAAATTCCTTCCCCATAGCTTACAATACCTGATTCAACATTTTCGGCAGGAATTTCTCCTGTTATACTAGTTGCAGGAATATTTCCTATCAACGAACCTGAGAATTTTATATTTCCAACAACATCTAAAACTTCAGTTGGGTTTGTCGTCTTGATTCCAACTTTTCCATTAACAATATTTATGACTCCTGCTAAATCTAAAATAGTGAACTCATCTCCAAGACGTATTATGTCTCCATCAATATTTACAATACTGTCTTCACCACCTATATTTACAGTATCCCCGAGAATATTGTTGATAATTGTGTTTTCATCGCCATTATTAATTGTATCGCCATAAATGTTAGTGATTTCTGTGTTTTCATCTCCGAGGTTAATTGTTTCTCCTGTTGAATTTGATGAAGAAATATTAATTACAGTGTAAGTATCACCTAGAATTATTGTGTCACCTTCAATAACTCCACCACCTCCTGCAGGTGTACAACCCCATGAGCTTCCTGTCCATTGAGGAACCTGGTTAGTGCCACAATTAGTTGGCGGAGCTAATTCTGAAAATGAATGTCCAAAGCTACTCGGCGTTGAAGTACCATATGCAAAAATTATAGCACTCACTAAAACTAAAATAAAAATCGACAGAAAACTATACATAGCTCTATTGCTAAAATTAGATTGGATTTTCATCTCTTTTCCAAACCACCTTTTCATGTATTATTTAATAAAAAAGAGTTTTTAAATATTATTGAAATAAAGGTCTTGCTTGATAACTCCCCTGACGCCGATGGCAAGGGCAAGCAACTTCACGAGGACAATTTTAAGTGAATATATTTATTTTAATTTTGCAGGGGTGTTTTGACTTTGGCAATTTTATTATTTGGATTTTTATTTAGTAACGTTTAGGGTGGGTGGGTAAAGTTCAGTGATTGGGGAGAGTTTTATATCAATTGCAACAAAATTGCGAAATTCTTAAATATACATTTTTACTTAACTAATTATGGGGTTTTTTGATTTCGGCAGAAAAGAAAAAGTTGTCGACTGGTCTAAAAAATATAATCCTGAAAAAGAAAATCTACACGAAGAAAACACTTCTACGGAAAAAGAAGAAAATATGGTTGACATCCCTGGTAGTGAAGATAAAAGAAAAAAATTCGCTAAGAGAATAACAGACATGACTGAAAAACTCGAGGAACTCTCAAATCAGATTTACCATTTACAACAGAGAATTGAATTGATTGAAAGAAAACTTAACATCGGCACCAAATTCGAATAATTTATTAATATTGGTTTCTTTTTTGAGGTATGAACCCAAAAAACCTCGAAAAACTCACAAGAGCTTACGCACTGAAAAATGCACTCGCTTACAACGGAAAGGCGAATCAAGGTTCAGTAATTTCGTCTTTATTTCATGAAGGATTAAAAAAAGAAGAATTAAAAAATCACATAAAAACAATTTCAAAGATTGTATCCGAAGTTAACTCTCTCTCAATTCAACAACAAAAAGAAGAGTTTGAAAAATCAGAAAAAATCGTGAGCGAAAGAAAGGGCCGAGAAGGACTCAGTGATTTGCCAAATGTTCCCAAAAGTGGAATTGTTATGAGATTCGCTCCGTCTGCATCAGGACCATTACATGTAGGTCATGCAATAGCAGTTAGCTTGTCTTATTTGTATGTAAAAAAATACGGCGGAAAACTTTACATAAGAATAGAGGACACGAATCCCGACAACATTTATCCCAAAGCATACAAAATGATCTCAGATGATTCCAAATGGCTCTGTGACAAAAAGTCAAAAATCATGATTCAATCAGATAGAATGAAAATTTATTACAAATATGCAGAAAACTTGATAAAAAAGAAAGCGACTTACATCTGCACTTGCTCTCCGGAAGAATTTGAAAAATATGTTGAAGCAATGAAAAACTGTCCGTGCAGAAACTTAAGCGTTAAGGAAAATCTTGAAAAATGGAAAAAAATGCTGGACAAATCTAAAAACGGATTCAAGCAAGGCGACGCTGTGTTAAGATTCAAATCTGATATGCGACATCCTAATCCTGCAATGAGGGATTTTCCCCTTGCGAGAATAAATTTAACAAAACACCCAAAACAAAAAAATAAATTCAAAGTCTGGCCTTTGATGAATTTAGCTGTCATAGTTGATGATATTGAAACAAAAGTTACACATACAATAAGGGGAAAGGACCACGTTGACAACGCGAAAAAACAAGAGATGATTTACAAAGTTCTCGGGAAAAAATCTCCTTGGAATGCATTTATTGGTAGATTAAAATTCAAAGACATGGAACTTTCCACAACAAAAATGAGGAGAGATATAGAGTCGGGAATTTATTCAGGTTGGGACGACCCAAAATTACCGACGCTGATTTCGCTTAAAAAACAAAAATACAGGCCTTCTGCATTTTGGAAATTCGCGGAACGTATTGGGTTGTCTGAAGTTGACAAAGTAATTGACAAAAAAGAATTTTTCACACTCCTTAATTCTTTCAATAAATAATAGTAATATTTTTAAACCTATTTTGCATTCATACAGCATGAAAAGAGGCTCACAAGTTAATTCTTTCTTACCAAATATCAGCGAGAAAAAAGGATTATCAGGAATAGTTGTCACACTTATATTGATAGTTATTGTAATGAGTGCAACGCTTCTAATTTGGTTTGTTGTAAGAGATATACTTGGAGAAGGAACAGAAAATATTAACGTCGGAGCAAAATGCCTTGATGTTAACATTGAAGTAGCTCAACTCACTTGCACAGGAGTAAGCAGTGATGTATGCACAGTTTCATTGACAAGAAATGCTGGCGGAGACAATATTGGAGGAGTAAAAGTTGTGTTCTCAAATGAAACTGCAACAAAGACATATGTACATGATGCTCCTGGAAACATTGCTCCTTTGGAAACAAAGACTGTAAGTGCAATAGCTACAGGAATTAAGAATGCAGATAAAGCAGAACCTGTTGTTTACTTCCTAGATGCGTCCGGTAATGAGCAGCTTTGTTCGGCTCTTCTTTAATTTTTTATTTTTACAGTTCACGCTCGCTCCAACTTAAAGTGCTCGCCTTAATCGTCCACTATCGCTCAAGATTTTCTTTGGTTTTTTATGTTAAAGATTAAGATAATATTTGAGCGAAACAGAAGAAACGAAACAATTTCCAAACAACCAAGTTGGTCTATAAAAAGGTTTAAAAACAACTTTTCTTATTGTATTTTATGAAAGCTAAAACTTGGAGTTTAGTTCATCACTGAAAACAATTTTTCTAGCTGTGCTTTCATCAATTCAGATTCTTACGAGAACTTTTTTATAGTATTCTTAACTAAATTAAATAATGGCGGTTGTAGTTCAGTGGCTAGAACATGCGGTTGTGGTGAGTGATGGTCGAAAAAGGCAAATTTGATTTGTCAATTCCGAGAGAGCTCGCGAATTCCGTAAGACGGGAGTTCGATTCTCCCCTTCCGCCCTCGAAATGAAATGGAGAGGGAGGTTTGCCCAACTTGTTGGAGCTTCCGCCCTTTTGTGAGGCAAAAGGTGGTTTACAAAATTCGCGAGAATTTTAGTTTCCGCCCTTTTTAAAAAATGAAAAACGAAAAAGTAAAAGGCTTCAGCGATTACACGGGCGATGAAGCAGAAAAAAGAACAGAAATAAAAAAAATCCTAGTTGAAACTTTTGAGAAATATGGCTTCGAACCGGCTGAAACACCAATAATTGAGTACGAAGAATTTGTCAAAGGTGAAAATGAAAGGGATGAAGCTGTTTCTGATATTTTCAAGTTAAGCGACAAGGGAAAAAGAAAACTCGCTTTGAGATACGAATTCACATTTCAGTTAAAGAGAATTGCAAAAAACAAAAAGCTCCCTTACCGAAGATACCAAATCGGTTCTGTATTCAGAGACGAACCTGTTTCAGAAAACAGATTCAGAGAATTTACTCAGTGTGACGCAGATATTATAGGTTCAACAATAAAAGACGAAGGAGAAATTTTAGCCATGGCTTCTGAAATTATGAAAAAACTAGGGATAAAAAATAAAATTAATGTAAATAACAGAAGATTATTAAATGAAATACTAAATAAGGAAAACATAAAAGATGTAAATGAAGTATTAAGAGAAATAGACAAGCTTGACAAATTGCCGGAAAAAGAGATTAAGGAAAATTTGAAGAAATATAATGCTGAGAAAATTTTAGACATAATAAAAAAACCAGAATCTTTTTTCAAGAGATATAAATCATATTCAGAAATATTGGAGCTGAAAAAATCATGTAAAAGTTATGGTGTTGATGTTAAATTCCGACCGAGTTTGGTTAGGGGACTGAGTTATTACAATGGAAGTGTTTTTGAAACTCAAGCAATAGCAGGAGGAAGTTATTTGATTAACAATATTCAATCTACAGGAATTTCTTTCGGTGTTGAAAGATTGTGTATGCTTGCAAAAATCAAAACAAAAAAAGAGAAAATTCTTGTTGTTTCTCTAAGTAAAAACGCTGAAGCGATAAAACTCGCGCAGGAACTCAGGAACTCGGAAAATTCAGTTACTATTTATTATGGTAAGCCTTCGAAAGCGCTTGAGTACGCAAACTCGTACAAAATTCAAAAAGCAGTTTTCGTCGGTAAAAAAGAAGTTAAATTAAAAACTTTCAAAGTCAAAGATTTGAAAACTGGTAAGGAATCTATTCTAAAGATTTAAAAACAACCCTTTGATATTTTTTTCATGTCTTTTTACAACGAATTTGAATATGAAGATAGAATATACAAGTATTGTTATGCTGATTTTGACCCCAAATTGAAGGGAAATATAGTTGATATGATCATGCTTAATATTGTAGACATGAATCATTGTGAAGAAAATGAAAGAGATATTGTAGAAGAAAATTTTGAGGCAAGATTTAAATATGTAGGATACAAAAATCTTGGAACAATCCATGGAGAATGTTTTAATGTAGACGTTGAATCTGAGAAAGGAAAATCAAGATTATCTATAATTATTATGGAAAGAATCCCAAAAAATAAACTTAACTAAATCCTGCAAAAATCCTCAATAATTTCCTTGTTTCTGACTTCAGGATGAAACAGCGTTGCGTAAATAGGTTTTGTTTTGTGTTTCCATACTTCTGGCAAAACTCTAAATTGGTTTAGATGATAAACTTGTTTTTTTCCTTTAACTCCCAAAAATTCTTTTTCAATATTTATTTCCTTTAATCCTATTTCTTTTTTTCTTCTTATTTTTCCTCCAAAAATTAAACCAATAACATGCGAACCACCGCAAATTCCAAGAACCGGTTTTTTGCAATTTTTTATCCAGCTGAATTTTTCAATATTTTCCAAAAAATCGTTGTCTTTCAGTGAAGTTCCGCAAATTATAAATTTGTCTGCTTTAGTTGGGTTTTGATTAGTTAAATCTTTGTAATGTCTTGTGGAAAATTCTATTTTATTTTTTGATAAGATATCCTCGACAGGCTTCACAAATTCGTAAAAATGCAGTTTCTCTTTGCAGATGTTTATGAGAAGAATCATTTTTTGTTTATTCCAGATATTCCGAACAAAAATTTAAATTTATTTTTATTTTTCTTATTAAATTCTAGTCCATGATTTGTAGAAATAATAAAAACTCTTTTAAAAACCCATATTCTAATATAAAAAGAATTTATTTTTTTTGGTATTATTAATTTTTGTATCCTATATTCGTTTTTGCCTTTTTCAAATTCAGTAGAAAAAAAGCTGTCATTTCCAAATCCCATTTCCGCAAAGATATTACTTTTCATTCCGCTTCAACCTCCCCTCTCCATGAGTTTTTTTCTCCAAAATCTTCCCAGTTTTTTACCTTCAATTTTCTTTTAAATAACTCAGGAACGTAGAGAACAAAACTTTCAAATTCTCCGCCTTCTCCAGCAGGATTGATTTTGTATTTTTCATTCAAAATCTTCATTTCCTCAATGAATTTTCTATCAATTTTTCTTCCAAGCCAACTTTTGTCAAAAGGATATGCAAAAACTCCCATTATAACAACTTCAAATTTATTTTTCAGCAAATCATCCAAAAGTTCAAACTGATTTTTTTGCCACAACGGATTAAAACACTCTAAATTAAATTCGTTGCAGATTTTCTGGATTCTTGAAGCCTGATAAACACTCTCAACAGCTCCCGTTACAATGCCTTGAATCTTATATTTTCTTTTTGCTATAAGAATTGCTTTTTTCAAATCTTTTAACTCTGTTTCTTTTTTGCCTTTTGTTTTTATAACAACAAGTGGAATTCCCATTGCCATAGCCTGAATTTTTGTCTTGGAGATTGACGGCGTATGAAACATATAGCTTTCTTTGTTTTCTGAGATGATTGAAATTAAGCATTCTATCTTATACCCATTTTTCTTCGCTAACCAAGTAGCAAGGGTTGAATCCTTTCCGCCTGAAAATAAAACTCCAAGTTTCATATTTTGAACTGCCTATTTTTATATATAAATTTATTTAAATGAGCTCTTTGGTATTTTGTTATGGGAGATATAGGAAGCGACACAATATCACAACTTGAAATGATGGCTAGTGCTTATAAAAAATTAAGGGATAAAAATCATAACCATGAACTTTTAG
The DNA here is from genome assembly GCA_018304175.1 of Candidatus Pacearchaeota archaeon. Classification (GTDB taxonomy): domain Archaea; phylum Nanobdellota; class Nanobdellia; order Pacearchaeales; family GW2011-AR1; genus JAGVWT01. The sequence goes on along the minus strand of JAGVWT010000003.1, from coordinate 101,734 downwards.
AATTAGCAACCTTGCATGAAGATGAATTAAGATTTATTATTTCAGAGAAATATAGGAAAAGGTGTATCCGTGATACAGATAAATTTAATATACAAGGTTATATAAGATATACTTCTGCTCTTGAAAATGCTTTAAAAGGTGAGCCAATAAAACTTCTTGACACAAATCCTCTTTGCGAATATTAATTTCGAATAAATTTAAATAGATTCTCATTTTTCTTTTTCAATGAATCACGAAGAGTACACCGAAAAAAAATATCTCCCCGAATTTGTCTATGGAGGAACAGACGGCGCTGTAACTACATTTGCCGTTGTTGCAGGAGTTACAGGAGCGGCACTGAGTAATTCAATAATTCTCATAATAGGCTTTGCAAATCTTATTGCCGACGGATTTTCAATGGCCACATCAAATTATTTATCAACAAAATCTCGAAACGAGTTTGGAAAAAAATTCCGTGGAATAAGGGCAAACCCAAAAAAAACAGCTACTGTAACTTTTTTCTCATTTTTTATTATAGGAATTATACCACTGCTATCTTACGTTCTTGGAGCCATGACGGATTCTGATTACATCATAGAAAATCAGTTTGTTTACTCTATATTGTTAACAATAATAGCTTTAGGGATCGTCGGTTTTTTCAGGGGAGAAGTCACTGGGAAACATAAAATAAAAACATCAATCCAAACAATCTCTATCGGCGGAATCGCAGCTGTGTTAGCTTATGTTGTAGGCTATCTAATAAAAGGGTTGGTTTGATAAAGTTTATAAATATACAGATGAAAATACCTTCATGAAAGCATTTGTAAAAAATATAGGGGATTATGTTATTCATAATGCTCCTAAAGGAATAAGATACTGGAAAATAGCTAATGGAAGTAATATTGAGAATTCCGTAGAAGTTGATTTAGTCCCTGTTGAAAAAGGAGCTGAAATACCGGGACATATACACAAAAAATCAAACGCATTGGCATTAGTTGTTTCAGGCTCTGGGAAAGTTACCTTAGGCGACGGAGGATATAATGTAAGAAAAGGAGATATAA
>JAGVWT010000003.1:0-100664 GCA_018304175.1 Candidatus Pacearchaeota archaeon | reverse complement strand
TAATAAATATTCCTGCAGGAGTTTATCATGATTTCAAAGCTTCAGAAGATGAAGAGCTAACTTTCTTGTCAGTTCAAAATCCTCCAATAAATAATGATTACGTTTTCTCAAGAAGACTACCAAGAAGAATAAATATTCCAAATTCACTAGTTCCAGCTATAGCTGCTGCTTCACTTGTTTTGCTGAATATATTTGTTCCGATTAATGAAAACAGAAAATTACGCCAAGAAAATTTAGATTATCGCATTGTTAATGAGGTAAATTCCAACGATTATCTCAAGGGAATTGAAAGAGGAATGATTAACTATCATAGCCAACTTGAAAAAATAGCAAAAGAAAATAATATGAATCAAAGTGAACTTATTAGTGCAGGGCCTTATCCTGCAGTTTGAATTCTACAATAATCTTTTTAAATGAGATGTTTATCTAAAAATTATGGAAATAACAAAAACATTAGAAAAAGCTAGGGAAAAAAATGATTTTGAAGTTTCGTATGAAAAATTCAAGAATAGACTGCGTAAGAATTAGTTTTCTTCAAAATCATAAATCTTGTCGCCGTATTTTTTCAGATAATTTCCTTTTATCCATATGAATATTTCTCCAAAGTGATTTTCCTGCTCAACCCATATTTTATTCTGACTTTCCAAATGTAATAATGAAACGAAAGTGGATATTTTTTCTTCCTTGTTCTCTCCGGAAATAACGATAAAAGAAATTCTTTCGTTTTCGTTCATGTTTTGGATTATTTTTTTGTAAATTTCCTTCACCTTGTCCATTATGAGAATTTTCTTTTTTGGTATCAAGTCTTCAGTATCTCTAAAGGCATTTTCTTTAAGAATTTCTTTTTTTATTCTTCTATTTTCTGTGATTATCGCCTTGTTAAGAGACTCAACCAATTCATTCAGAGAAACTCTTTTGAATCTTGGAACAGGACTTTTTGGAATCAGATGAAAAGTTTCGTCTTCATACTCACTCAAGTCCAAAATTTCTCCTTTAGTCTCTTTTGAATCTTGCTTTTTTCCAAAAAGAATTTCATCAATGCTCTTTATATATTTATTCAAAATAATTTCTGACTTTATTCTCAGCAACAATGCGGCAGCAAGAAGCACTTTGCTTGAAATAAAATAATTATCTTCCTCAAATTCCTGCAATTTTTGGAGATATTTGTTCGCCAAAATGGAAATATTAATATCCCAAGGATCAAGTTGCTCTGTATTTATCAAGTCGTAAATTATCTCCTGCCAGCCAATCTCCCTGCTAAAGAGTAAATCATGTATTTTCTCTTGTTTAATAGATATCTCTGGCGAACTAGCAAAAACCTCCTGATTTTTGTCCTGCTTTGGGTTAATATCTTCTTTTTTATCCATATCTTTTTAAATAATCAACATTTTATAAATATGCTTGGAGTAAAAATTAAGAGAATCAGATTAAGTAGTGCCTAAAAGCTTCGTGAGTAGTGCCTAAGATTTTCAAATAAAAATCACTACTACCCCTGAACTACTCCTCGTCATTCTTAAAGAGTAACAAAACCGAAACATTTAAATAATCGCATTATTTAGATATTTTATCACCTCTTTTTCCCCAGGAGAGACTTCAAGTCATCTTTTTGACCGGCTTGAAAACTCTCCTAGGGTTTGAAATAAAAATAGGGGAACAAACAATTAAAAAAGTCGTGGAGCAAGCATTTAGTTTTTATTATCTGCTCCCACGCATTATGTTTCAGAATGTGTCGGCGAAATTTTGAATTTCAGCCATGCATTATTTTATTTACATATATTTTTCTATATAAAAATTTATAAACAACTTTTAGTGATTGCTTAAATGCAAAAAAAACTAGAAGAAAATTTAACAGAAGATGATGTAATAAGTTTTAGAATAGCTGATGTTCTGAGACGAGGGTTGTATCCTGTAGAAAGGGAATTAAAAGACATAAAAGAAGCAATTAACAAAAGACAGAGATTTCAAATTAATGGGACTACTGTAAACCCAGTCAGATACCAAAGAAGAGTTAAAGGATTAATAAAATATCAAAGAACTTTATCAAGTGAAGGAGATAATAACAACGACTTGGAAATTCATGCAGAAGGTTTTGATGATTTTAATAACTGATCTTTTTCTTCTTTACTCTGAAACTCTGAATAATGACATCGTCCGCAATAAACCCTGTCTTTTGCTTTCATCAAAAAAACTCCCGGACCGCACCTTGGGCAGAATTTTTCTCTCATAACTTTATCACCTTCAATTTTGTATTTTGAATATTTTTTGCTCGTCGGTTTGTTCTTGTGCGGTTTCTTTCCTTTCTTAACGCCTTTTTTAGCCATTTTGTTCTGTTTTTCCTCCATTCACTTCTACTTTCGTTTCGACAGGTTTTTCCATTGGACGACTTGTCACCTCATCTCTTTTCTTTTTCAATTCAATATCAGTTTTTTCATTCGCTGAATTATAAACAAAAACATCAACTGTAAATGACTTTGAGCCGAACTTCGTTTTGATTTTCCTGATTTTTATTTTGTCTGGAGACGAAGAATATTTCTCAGAAACTACGGCTTTTATTTCTTTTTGGTTTGGAATCGTTTCTTTTTTTATTTCAAGAATAATCTCCTTTCTGCTAAACAAAGGGTTTTCTCTTTCTTGAATTACTTTAACGTTTTCCATTATCTCGTCTTCACGGCAAAGGCGCCTTTGTCCTTTAATTTCAGTTTGTTTGCAATCTCAGATTTCTCAGGATTTATTACCATTACCCTTCCTTTGAAACTGTCTGTAAATTCAGTAGAGCCACAGCCAGGACATTTCTCTTCTTCAAATATTCTGTTGCATCTCTTGCATGCTTTTTGTTTCATTTCAATCCTCTACTATTCCTTTAAACCCCTTTCTTAATTTATAATGATAATTTTGTGTTTGTCCTCGCTGAAAACATTCTACTTCTCCCATTTTTTGTGCTATCTGATTCAGTTTTTCCTGACTTCCATTATATCCAAATCTTTGAGCTTCTGCATAGAATATTCCTGGAGCTACAAATCCATTACTTTCTTGAATTTCTTCAGTTCTTAAAACTCTTAAAATTATGTTCATAACTTCAGTAGTTTCTCTATCAATTTTTGTTTCTATTGTCATTTTATTTTTTTAGTTTTCACTTTTGCTTCAACTTTCATTGCTTTTTGTGCTTCCTTGTTTCTTTTTATTTTTTCTTCTTTAATCCACTCAAGTTTTCCCAGACCAGGCTGTCGCATTGTCAAGCCAATTTTTGGGCTGTCTCCTTTATGGCTTATCGCAACAATTCTTGCAAGGCATATATCTCCTTGCTTCAATGTTCTTTTTGAAGCCTTTCCTAAAAGTGAGTTTGCCTTGCTGAAGCTTACAAAGTCATCCATTGTCTGGCTGATGTGAATCATTCCCTTCATAATACCCATGTCTATGAAAGCGCCGAAATTTGCAATTTCAGAAACTACTCCATAAACCATCTCGTGAAGTTCTGGTTTCCATGAAACAAGTCTGAATGTTGATTTGTAATAAGCTGCACCGTCTCCAGGAATTATAACTCCTCTACCGACTTCCAAAACCTCGACGACAGCGACAACTTTTCCAAGTTCTTTATCGTAATAATCCTCATAAGTTTCTCTAAGCTGCTTTTCAACTGCCTCAAAAGTTTCCAGTTTGAAAAGACGAGGCTCAACTCTTACATAGTCTTCAATTTCATTTAGATAGAACATTTTAGCAAAAATAAGAGCGAAATTTTGTTTAAAAAGCTTTTTGATTGTACTAACTTACAAAATTCACCAACTTTGAAGAATTTGATGTTATAACTCTTCTTACATTATCATAAACTCTAACTTTACTTTCGTTGCTTTCGTTATGGCTTTTCCAAGACAATCGGGGTTTAAACCATATTCCAGCGTAATATTTAGGAATATTTCCACGATAAAAAACTTCAACTAACTCAAAATTTGCTCCGACACAGATATTTCTATCATCAAAATATCCCAACCATGCTTCCTTTTTTCTTCCATCAGTTTCTTGAAATCTTTTTATTTTTCCGCTTGATATATTAAGGTAACCAAAAGGGAAAAATCCATCAATATCAGCACTAAGTTCCTTGGAAACAAATTTGAGAATTTCTTTTACTTGTTCTACATCTACTTGTTTTGGAAACTCAATATATGTTTTCTTTTCCAATTCTGTTATAACATCCATAAAGAACCTTATTTTTTACTTTTATAAAAATTTCTGTATTAACTCGCAGAATTTCCAGAACGAGAATTATTAACTGTAAAATATTCTTTTGTTATCTCTCTTACTCTACCACATAAATCTCTTTCAAAAGGATGCAATCCCTCCAAATCAAATCCTACTGGTACCCTGAACTTTAATCCAGAAAAAACTCCATTCGGTTTTTTTTGTGGTTTTACCAAAGAAAAACTTGTCGATGAATACCTGTCTTCGCGTGAAACAGTTATGTCTCCATACATTGTTTTCACATTGTCTCTATCACTGTAACTCGCTAATTCTAATTCACCTGAGTAATTCAAACTTATTCTACAGTCATTACCTATCTTTTCCCTGATAAACTCAAAAAATTTTTTAGCTTCATTACCATCTACCCCTCTAGGAAAATTTATTGTAGAATCATCTTTGAATAATCTGTCTAAAAAACTCATAAAAAATATTAAACTTCAATATTTATAAATATTACTGGGTTATTTCACAACATCAAGTTTTCTCATTCCCCTGATTACTATTTTGTTGTTTTTTATTTTTCTTTTCAATTCTTGATCCATTGTCGCAACCAAGACTCTTTCGTGAACCTCCGCGAAGTTCTTTATTCCAGTGTCAGTGTTTTTACCATACTTCTTCAAGTCAACAGTTTTCCAGTTTCCTTTCTCACTTTCTATAATTTTTAAAGACAGCTCAGCATCCTGTCTGAAATGATGCTTTTTTCGCGACCTGATTACAAGTTTTAATTCATTAAGAACTTGTTTTGGAATTATAATTTTAAAGCCGAGTGTTTCTATGTCACTAAAAAAATCAATCTTCTGCTTCACGCAAGTCATGATAAAATTCGTGTCAAGTATTACTTCCATAAAAAGAAATACGAATTGACGTATAAAAAGTTTACATAGAAAATGGGCGCGGAGGGAATCGAACCCCCATCTCCTGGGCTGGAGCCAGGTAGTCTACCACTAGCCTACGCACCCTTATCATTTCAGAGAATTATTTATTTTAATGTCTTTCTATTAAGTAAGAAACTGAAAATTTAGACTTACCACCACAAAACAAGAATCACACTAGAAATTAGCAAAACTACAAGATAATGCACTGAATTAATCAAATATAAAGCGAAAGGTTTTCCTTCCCAAAGAATCATTCCAAGCATCGTCGTCGCTATGAAACCAACCCAAACCAAAAAAGCCACGAAAATTCCTGCAACAATTGTTATTGCTTCAAAAATTTCAATAAGTATCACGAGAGTGTAAATCATTACCAACGTACTCAAGAATCCAAAGAGCATTTGAGGTAACATTCCCTTCATACCTCTTTTCTTTCCAGCATTAATCTGAGCTTTTGTGAATTTACTCATTTTTATCCAAAGATTACCAAAAAGAAGTGGAGAATACCAAATCCAACCTATTAAAAAAGATATAACAGCGCTAACAATTACAGCCGTATGATTTATAGAAAGGCTTCCGAGCATAAAATAATATATTGTTGTAGTTTAAATAACTTTTCAAATAAAAATCATAACTTTCTTACTTTTCCAAAATCAAGAACTTTTCCTTTCTCATCAACAACATAAGCATTAAAACTTTTTATCGCATCGTGAGGAATAATTGAGAATTCTTTTTCATTTTCGTATCCTTCTTCATTTACAGAAGTCCCCTCAATTATTCCCAAAAAACTTGGGACAATTATAACTTCTCTACTATTAAATTCTCCGACGAGAAAACACTTGTATTTTTCTCGCTTTATGTTTTGCTTGTCGCTTAACATTATTGAAGGATGCAAATGCCCAATAACCCAAATTTTTATTTTTTCGTCACTGACTTGATTATAAGACATATGACCATGGAAAAATGCGATTCCATCCTTTATAAAATAATTTTTCATTTTCTTTCCGGAAAAGTCGAACTTGTCATGATTTCCTTTTATCAAAACAATTCCTGAATCTTTTACATATTTTCTTAAAAAGTCAAGTATTTTGTTAAAATAAACCCTCTCCTTCCACTCATAACCAAAATAGTGCTTTATGTCTCCAAGAAAAACAATTTTTTTGATATTCCAATTTTGTCTTTTTATTTCATTTATTATTTCTTGTAAATTTTTTATTGTATCATCAGTCTGACTTTCAGGAATCATAACACCAGAATCCCTCAACGAATGCTCGTAACCAACATGCAAATCTCCGATTACTAAAATCCCATACTCAGGAAAAAACACGGTTTTGTCTATAAAAACGAATTTCTGTTCCATATATTTTCAAGAAGATAAATGCTTAAAAAGCTTAGTAATTTTATTTAAAAATGGGAAGAGATTTACCATATACTTTTGACTGGACTGAAAATGATTTAAGGAGTAATATATTGGCTGGATTTCCAAACTGGAACGCAAACGAAATTAATAATTATGTGGACGAAGCGATAAACGAGATTAGGAGAAATGGCAATGGTGCTTTGGTTCAGGGATTAACTTTATATGGAAGAAATATCGTAAGAGAGAAGATAGATAAATCGATAGAAGAACAATTTAGGAAAAAAGGCAAAAAAGAAGTCAAAACTTCGACAATAGGTGAAATATTAAAAAAAAATTTCAAGGAATTCCGATTGCCTAATTTATTTAATTTCTCAACCTCTGAAGTGCAATCTCAGCACTTTCCCTGATTTCTTCTTCAGGAGAATTAAGAAATTTTTCTATAAAAGGAATTACTGACTTATCGTTTAATGTTGCTAAGGCGAGCAACGCTTCATGTCTCACGAAAATATTTTCATCTTCTTCAACAGCTTTCATTAAGTAAGGACTTGCTATTTTAGGTTTAGCATTTTCACCGAGGGAAAACGCAAATTCATGCCTCACAATTGGTGAAGGTTCTGTCAAAAGCGCTTTTCCAAGTTTTCTTATAGATTCATCATTCAGTGCATTCTCCAAATGAAACGCAGCCTGAATTCTCTCTTCTTTTGTTTTTGTTAGATCAAGCACAGTTTTCGCAAAATCCTTTTCTGTTTTTGTTTTCATTTTATCTAAACAAACCGTAATAATCATCTTCTCCTTGAACAATTTTATCAGACCTCATTATTATGTGCAAACCATATCCATTATTAATTCTCTGAATGTTCATTAATATTCTTCCTGTCCTGCCGTTTCCATCTTCAAAAGGATGAATTTTCATGAACCTTATATATTCCTTTATTATTTCATCCTCATCTTTTTTTGCTAGATTAAATTCTTTACACCATTTCTCCATATCTGATTTAACTTTTCCTGGAAGAGAACAATCATCCCTGTTTCCGACATAAACTTTTTTTTCCCTGAATCTTCCAGCTATTTCAGGATTAAGTCTTCTCATTAAAGCATAATGAATATTTTTTACATAGTTTAGAGTAGCAGGTCTAAGTCTTTCTGCTTTCGCGTAACACCAGGCCAAAGCAGCATCTTCATGAGCTTCAAAAAAATCCTCTCCCTCAACTCTATTGTTTTCAACCAAAAGTTTTCTTTCACTTTCAGTAAGGGATTTTATTAAATTATTAATCATTCTTCACCCCCAATTACTTTTAAATGTTCTTCATGCATTCTCTTCAAAAATTCCTGCCTATCTTCAATTTTAATTAAATCACTGTAACCTTGAAGTATTAAATTCATTGCGAAAGGACTCGGAACATTTGTATCAAGAATTACAATTTTAACTTTTTTTTCTTTTATCCACTTCAAAACTTTTTTCGCGCTTTCTAAATCCATTAAATCTTCAATTACTTCCCTTCGTGCTTCTCTAAGTATTGGAAATTCTTTTGTTATCTTCCTTACTGCGTGAAGAAGGAAATGACTTTTTAACTGCTGTTTCCCAACTGTTTTGTTCCTTCCTTTATAATTTCTGAGAATCATCAAGCTTCTTGCTGCACAATGTCTAAACCTTCTCATTAAAACATCTGTTTTTTCAATCGCTTCTTTCAAGACTTCCTCAATGTTTTTCTCGTCGAGAAATTTGATTGCCTTCCCTAAAGAATTTTGAATTGTAGCTTCTCCGGCAATGTAAAACCCATTATCATTTATTCCAATTTCTACATCCCTCTTCCCTGTTCTTCCTATCAAAAACCCAAAAGCCCTTGACAAGACATCATTGACTCTTCGACCATACATGCTATGAAACAAAAAATAACTTTTCTCTGTCTTGTATTTCTCAACAATTATAAGATTTTCGTTTGGTATCTCTAAAAATTTGTGCTGCTCGTTAAAATAATTGTATATCGATTCTGCTGTTTCTTTTTTTACATATAGGTATTCCATTATGTGTTTCAATATTTCTTGTTTTTTTGTTTTTGACTCAAGTTTATTTCTCATTATTTTTCTGAAGAGGTTAACTTCCAAAGCAGTATCAAAACTCAATGGTAGCATTTCAGAAAACCACGAAGGGATTGTCGGAGAAAGATGTTCAGCACTATTCACATAAAGATTCATTCCTCTTGTGTATCTATAAATATATTTCTTCCCGCCCAATACAAAAACATCTCCTTTTTTCATCCTTTCCATGAAACCCTCATCGATAAAACCAATCTGCTCTCCGCTCGCAAATTTCACAGTAACAAAAGATTCATCAGGAATTGTTCCTATATTTGTCAAATACAAAACTCTAGCCATCTTCCCTTTTTTGCCGATTTGATTTGTTTTTTGGTCGTACCAGATTTTGCTGTAAATATTGTTTTTTTCAAGTTCATACTCTCCAGAAAGGTAGCTTATAACATCTAAAAAATCTTTTCTAGGAAGATTTTTGTAACAATGACTTTTCCTAATCACAGAAAAAATTTCATTTAGGTCCCAGATTTTATAAATTGCCATTCCAAAAATCTGCTGCGACAAAACATCAAGACAATTCTGAGGGAAATTTATTTTGTTTATTTTTCTTTCAATCATTTCTTTTTGGATTACGCTACATTCAACTAAATCGTCTCTGTCAAGAACTATGAATCTTCCTTTCGCTGTTTCATGAAGTTTATGCCCTGCCCTTCCTAAACGTTGCAAAGCCCTCGAAGATGACTTTGGAGAAGACAGCATTATTACCAAATCAATATATCCAATATCAATCCCCAATTCCAAGGAAGTAGAGCAGACTACTACTTTTAATTTTCCCTGCCTCAAGCGTTCTTCAATGTCAAACCTATGGCTTTTACTCAATGAAGAATGGTGCGCGGCAATGTTATCATCGCCATACTCTGTTGGAAACTTATCTTTTAAGTGACTCACAACCCTTTCAGTAGCACTCCTTGTATTCGTAAAAATTAAAGTCGTTTTGTGTTCTTTTATCAATCTATCAATCAAAGAGTACATGTTTGTTGAGATATTTTTGTCAGATATAAAATCATCTACAGGAGTCAAGACCTCAATGTTTATTTTTTTATCTAGAGGAACCCGCACAAAATTTACTTCCCTTTTTTCATCTTCGCCAACAAGGTACTTCGCAACTTCTTCCATTGGTTCCACAGTCGCACTCAATCCAATTTTCACAGGAAAAACAGAAGAAATCTCGTTAAGTCTTTCAAGAGTGATACTCAAATAAGTTCCCCTCTTATTATCCATCGCATGAATTTCGTCGACAATACAAAATTCTACAGCCTTTAGTTTTTCAACAAATTTTTTGCTAGTCAAAACTATCGCAAGAGATTCAGGTGTTGTAACAAAAATATGTGGTGATTTTTTCATCATTTTTGCTCTTTCACTCACAGATGTATCTCCAGTTCTCAAACCAACCCTTATATCTTGCAATTTAACTTCCTTTTTTTTCGCCAGTTCTTTTATTTCCCAAAGAGGTTCAATTAAATTTTTATGAATATCGTTGCTCAACGCTTTTAATGGAGAAGTGTAAACTGCATAAATTCTGTCTTCCAATTCATTTTTCTCGGCAAGAATTACTAAATAATTCAAAACTGAAAGAAAAGCTGTAAGCGTTTTTGTTCCTCCTGTCGGCGCTGAAATCAAGATATTTTTTCTTTCCCATATGTTCATTACACCATATTTCTGCGTCAGCGAGAAATCCTCAAACTTAGAAAAAAACCATTCCTTGACTAATGGGTGTAAGATTGACTCAATTTGATTACCACTATGTTTTTTTACTTCAATTACTTTTGTCATTTTTTAAGAATCCCCCTATATAATGAAGGATATAAATTTATTTAAAAACTCTTTTACCCCTAAAAAAGATGCTAAGAAAATTTGGAATTCAAGATTTTCAAGTTTATGCTGGTGTTAAAAAAACGTCTGAAAAATAAACGTAGAAGAATAAAATGGGAAATTATAATGAATCTAAGAAAGAAGAAGCATTACGATACATTAAGTTATTAAAAGAATGTGGAGCAGATACAAGTAAAACAAAAATAAACGAGCAGAAAAGAAAGACTGGAGAATCAAATTTAGAGAAGAAATCAATAATAAATTATCCCCTATTAGGGGGTTTGACTGGAGTTTTAGTTGGAGGTATTGGTGGGGCTTATTTAACAAATGAGGTGATGAATTGGTTAGATGCTCCAACCACAATAAAATATACTGGGGATGTGATTTTTGGATTATCATCTGGAATATTCTGTGGGAGAATAGGGTTTGGAATTGGAGCATATATGCTTATTTCTAAGTTAACAGAAAACATAAAGAAAGATAGATAAGTTTTTCAAAACAATATCTTTATAAAAAATTATTCACTTAAATGAAAATGGTTTATGTTATAAAAGCGTCAGGAAAAAAAGAGGAATTTAACCCGAATAAAATAAGGGGGACATTATTCCGTGCCGGGGCTTCTAATAAACTTATTGATGAAATTGTAAACGAAGTTGAGAGAAAAGTTTACGATGGCATAACGACGAGGGAAATTTTTGACACCGCGATGCAACTTCTTAAAAGTCAAAAACCAGAAATCGCTTCAATTTATGACTTGAAAAACGCCATAATGAATCTTGGTCCTACCGGATTTCCGTTTGAAAGATTTTTTGCAAAGGTTCTTGAAAATTATGGTTATAAAACAGAAGTCGGCCAAAATGTACGCGGAAGAATCACAAGCCACGAAGTCGATATAATAGCAAGAAAGAAATATAGATACATGATTGAATGCAAATACCACAATTCGCCGGGAGTTTACACAAATCTCAAAGTCGTCCTCTATGTCTACGCTAGATTTCTTGATTTAAGCAAACACTTTGACCGTCCTTGGATTGCAACAAACACTAAACTCTCGCAGAAAGCCGTCATTTATGCAGAAAGAGTAAACATGAGAATTACTTCTTGGAATTATCCAGGAAAAAAATCTCTGAGAGAGTTGATAGAAAGAAAAAAACTTTATCCAATTACCATTCTAAAATCAATTGACAACAACACAAAAATGAAATTGACTCAAGCAGGCATCTTTCTCGTAGAAAATCTTTCTGAGCACAGCATGGGTGAATTGAAAGTCAAAACAAAAATCCCAGAAAGCCAGTTAAAAAAAATCATTGATGAAGCGCGTAAAATAAGAAAAGTTAAAGTTAGGTAATTTTTTCAAGCTAAATTCTGTTACCACATTGTGATGTTTATAAATGTTTAAAAACAATTTCTACCAAAAGAATTGGTTTTGGTACAATTTATTGTAACAAGCGAAGGTTAAGCATACAAGATATTGTATGTCCTTAATATTATAATGAAATGTCCATACTGTTCATGCACAAGCATAAAGGTAACAAACAAAAGAGAATCTTCTCAGGGAATAAGAAGGAGGAGAGAATGTTTGAAGTGTAGAAAAAGATTCACAACGTATGAAAGGATTGACAGCAGTGACTTTTACGTCATAAAAAAAGACAAATCAAGGGAAAAGTTCAGCAGAGAAAAACTCGAGAGAGGCATTGAAAAGGCGTTTGAAAAACGCCCTGTAAACAAAGAAAAGATAACAGAAATTGTTAACGAAATAGAAGAACAATTAAGGAAAAAAGGCAAAAAAGAAGTCAAAACTTCGACAATAGGTGAAATAGCGATGAAAAAAATAAAAAAACTCGACAATGTAGCATACATAAGATTCGCATCTGTCTACAGAAACTTCCAAGATGTCAACGACTTCAAAAAAGAAATGAAGGAACTTAAAAACCTATAAAATGGAAACAGAACTGAAACAACTTACAAAACTTAATTTAACGATAAATCAGATTAAAGTAATAAAAGACAAATACCTCAGGAACTCGCCAACAGTTGAACACTGGCTGAGAAATGTTTGTCACAACATTGCACTCTCGGATATTTTGCATTCAGACAAAGTTTCAACAGAAGAAATTTTTGATGGTGTGAATGTAAGAATTGTTGAGTACAGTTCAAAAGGAAAAATAGCGAAGATGTTTCTACTACACCATGGGCTTGTAAAAAGCGAAGATAGACACAAAAATTTTGGAAGGTTCCTCGAAAATTTAGAAGATATAAATGCAAAAAATCCCGAGATTATTTCTGACACAGAAGGAAAATTTTACGACTTGCTTTCAAACTTCAAATTTCTCCCAAATTCTCCGACACTGATGAACGCCAGCAGGGACTTGCAGCAGTTAAGCGCTTGCTATGTTCTCCCTGTTGATGACTCAATCGACGGAATTTACACAAGTGTTAAAAACATGGCTCTGATTCATCAAAGCGGAGGCGGAACAGGTTTTAGTTTCTCAAGATTAAGGCCAAGCGGTGACTTTGTTAAAAGCACTAGTGGAATTTCATCAGGACCAGTAACATTTATGCAAATTTTTGACAAATCAACAGACGTTGTCAAACAAGGCGGAACTCGCAGAGGTGCAAACATGGGGATTCTTCATTACACACATCCAAACATCCTTGATTTTATCGACATGAAAAAAACCCCTGGAGTTATGGAAAATTTCAACGTCTCTGTAACAATAGATGATGCTTTCATGCAAGCAGTGAAGAACAACGAAGACTATCCCTTGATAAATCCAAGAAACAAACAAATCGTCGGAAAGCTTAATGCAAAAGATGTCTGGACAAAATTGATAAAGGGTGCTTGGGAAACAGGGGACCCAGGAATCATAATAATTGACAGGATAAACAACACAGGAAGCAACGCGACCCCACATCTCGGACAAATTGAATCAACAAACCCTTGTGGTGAACAACCTTTGCTGCCTTACGAGCCATGCAATCTTGGTTCAATAAACCTTGCAAAATTCGTGAAAGAATCTTTTACAAATCAAGCGGATTTTGATTATGAAAAATTAAGAGAATGTGTTTACACATGCACTCATTTCTTAGACAATGTTATAGACATAAACAACTATCCAATTTCAGAAATAGAAGAAATGGCGAAAAAAACAAGAAGAATTGGATTAGGTATTATGGGCTGGGCTGAAGCTCTTGTTATGTTAGGAATTCCATACAATTCTCACGATGCATTAAAAAAAGCAGAAGAAGTGATGAAATTCATAAATGTTTCATGTTTGAAAGCTTCTGAAGAGTTAGCAGAAAAGAGAGGAATTTTTCCTGCATGGAAGGGTTCAATCTTCGATAAAAACAGCTCTTACTTCCGAGGACAGGAATATTCTCCAAGACACTCTGCTCGCACAACAATAGCACCAACAGGAACAATTGGATTAGCTGCAGGTTTACAAGGAGCTGGAATAGAACCATTTTTCGCAGTAGCATATGTGCGTTACAACGCCGCAGGAATTGATGCTTTAAAAAAAGGAGAAAAACCCCTGGAAAAAGACACTTTCCTCGAGATAAATCCTTTATTTGAAAAAATAGCTATAGAAAACGATTATTTTGGTTTGAAAAAAGAGGGATTATACAAGAAAATTAACGATAATCACAAGTCACTTGTGGGAATAAATGAAATTCCAAAAGAAATTCAAGATTTATTCTTAACTTCTCACGACTTAACTCCAAAAGAGCATGTAATGATGCAATGTGCTTTCCAGAAATACACAGACAATGCTGTTTCAAAAACAGTGAATATGAAAAACTCTGCAACAGAAAAAGAAGTAGAAGAGGTATACATGCTTGCTTACGAAAATGGCGCAAAAGGAGTCACAATTTATCGTGATGGTTCAAAGCAATTACAAATTTTAAATATAAGCGACAAAAAAGAAAAGAAAGATGCAGAAGGGAAAGTTGTGATAAGAGAAATGAAAAAATTGCACGAAAATTCAGATTATTACAGAGTTGAAACAGGTCAAGGACCATTACATATTCATATTAATTACGACAACGAAGGGCCTACAAAAATCTTCACAAGCATGACCCCGATAGGAACAGAAATTTCAGGATTAACAAGTGCTTTAGGAATTGTTCTCTCTAAATATTTAGGTCTTGGCGGTGACCCTATAAGAATTTTGAAACATCTCAACTCTATAAAATCGGAGAGGCCTTACGGATTTGGAAAGAAAAGAATTGATTCTATATCCCACGGAATCGCCGTAGCGTTAAGAACACATTTAATAAAAACAGGTAAGATAAAAACAGTTGACTTGAGTATTGATGCAAAAGTTTTAGAAAAAGATAATGTTGGTGAAGAAAATCAAAATGGCAATAAGCTTCATTGCCCAAAATGTTTCAGTGCAAACGTAGGCATGGTTTCAGGCTGCGAAGAACCTACATGCTTCGATTGTGGTTATAGCAAGTGTAGTTAAAACAACAACAAAAATTAAATAGAAGTTTTCTTTCAAACTAAAATGAATCCAGATAAATCAAAACTCGGTTTAGTTCAGGTATTTTGGGGAAATGGAAAAGGCAAGACAACAAGTTCATTAGGCACTGCTTTAAGAGCCTGTGGAAATAATTATCACGTCCATTTAGTCCAGTTCATAAAAAACGGCGCGGATTCTTTGGAAGAGCAAATTCCTGGAGAAATAAAAGCACTGAAAAAATTTCCGAATTTTACATACAAACGTTTTGGAATTGATGGCTGGGTAATAGAAAAACCGACGGAAAATCAAATAAAATCCTGCAAAGAAGCATTGAATCATGTCAAAGAATCCCTAAATGATGAGGATAGAGACATAATAATCGCTGACGAAATACTTTACGCTGTACAACTCGGACTGTTAACAGAAGGCGATGTTATTGAATTAATTGATTCAAAACCAAGTAAAAAAGAACTTATTTTAACTGGAAGTCACGAACCATTTCCAAAAATTTTCGAGAAAGCACATCTTGTAACAGAAGTAAAAAAAATCAAACACCCTTACGATTCAGGAATTTTAGCAAGAAAAGGTATTGAATATTGAAAAGATAATTGTTCAACGCTCGGCTCACGCTTGCCTTCGATATTATTTTATCCAACACATTGTAATTTCGCCGAGTGCAAACGCTCGGCTTTGCCTCGCTTAAATAAGTCTTCGCGAGACTTAGTTATTATTTTGTACTTTTAATGTGTAGAATCACAAATTTTTTACATTAATAGTTAAAGAAAATATCGAACGACTTCGGAGCGAGAGTTTTTAAGAGAAATAATTCATATTTTCTCCCTCAACAATTAATATAAACCCACAATTATTTTCTGAGAAATGTTAATCTGGATTTTCATGGTTCTTGATATTTTAACTCTCGTAACAATAAGTCTTGCACAATTCAGCTCAATTTTTCCAATACAGCTTATGCTCTTTTCAATATTCTACCTCTTGTTAAAAGGAATAATGTTTTTCGGAGAGCCGATGAGTATAATTGACATACTCGTCGCTTTTTACATTTTCCTGATGATTTTAGGAATAAACATAACACTGATTTATTTAGTAATATTGTTTTGGTTTTTGTACAAACTGATTTTTGTTTTAGTTGGAGAAGTATAATTTTTATTACAATAATAATTATAAACTATGCAAAACAAAAAAAAGGATGAAAGAAAGAGGTTATTCTTTGGTCTCTCAGCAGATAAGGAAACTTATTCATGACGGAGCATTGATTGTCAAAAATCAATCATTATCTACTAAAGATAATGGGATGTTTAAAGATGGTAACTTGGAAAGCAGGATTCAACCAGGTTCTTTTGAACCGACATTAGGCGAAGAATTATTTGTTATCGACTCTGAAAGAGGAGGTTTATTCAGACCAAGAAAGAATGAGAGTATTTACAGGACCCTTTTACAATTGCCTGCCGGAAACAGAATGAGGTTTGATATATCAGATGGTTTTGAAATAAAAAGAGGCAACACTGCTTTAGTGCGTTTGAACGAGCAAATTGACTTGTCGCATGTCGAAGAACATTTTGACTTTGTAAGGTCTTCACCAAAAAGCAGCACAGGAAGAGTTTTCCCAAAAACACGTTTCTTGTGCGATTACAATTCTTCATTCGATGAAGTTAGCGGAAATGATAATCAAAAGGTAACTCAATTAAGAGATATGTGGTTACTGATTCAATCACTTCCTTTTAATTTAATTATTCGTCCAGATTTGACTCTTAATCAGTTGAGATTTTTTTTAGGAGATGCTAAACTAAGTTCTAAAGAAATAAGGGAAGAATACGAAAAAAATCCAATTTTGTTTAGCAAAAACTCCAAAGGAAAAAAAGCAGAATCTCTTCCTTTAATTGGAAGTATGGTCAACGACGGACTTCAGATAACTCTTGATTTAGAAGGAGCTTCAACTCATGGCATAGTAGGACTGCGCGCAAGAAATAATCCTGTTCCAATAGACTTATCAAAAAAAGGAGAAAATGATCCTGAAAGATATTTCGAGGCTATAATACCTTCATCTTTATCTTCTGAGAAGCAAGTTATTGTTAAAAGAGGGGAACATTACTTATTTCCTTCAAGAGAAGTCCTTTCGATTCCACCACACCTTGCTGCCGAATTAAGAAGGCACTCTCATGAAGGTATTGAAGGAAGATCTCACGACGCTGGATTTGTAGACCCAGGATTTAATGGAGACATGGTTTTTGAGATAAGCCCTGATGAAGAAACAGAAGTTGTCCTGGAAAACGGGATGCCTTTAAGTAAAATGGATTTATTCAGAACTTCTGAAATCCCTGACAAACTATATGGTGACAAAGATGCAGCATCAAATTATCAAGGCCAGACAGGCCCAAAAATTTCAAAACATTTCAAACCCTTTGATTTTGCAATGGCCGCAAAAAATTATTCTAAACTTGACACACTTGTTATCGTTCAAGATGCAAAAATTCTTTTGAACCATAGAAAAAAACGCGAAGGATTTGAATTTATTGAAGGCGATTTATCAAAAGAATTAATCATAGATATCCAAAAAAGAGGATTTTTCAAATCAAGATATGAATGTGAAGATGACACATTAGTTTTGCAACCGATTCCTTATGTTTTATTCTTTGGACCAAATGAAAAAGTTTTTGCTTATGTAAGGTCATCAGACCCGGTTGAATATGGAGACAGAAGACTTTTCGGAAAATTATCTCTAGGATTAGGGGGCCACATAAGAAAAAACGATGGTCCTGATTACATAAAAAATTGTCTTGAAAGAGAATTATTTGAAGAAGTTACTGTTGATGGGAATTATACAAAGCCAAAATTTATTGGAACTTTATTCTCAACGAAAAAGCCCGTAGACGCAGTTCATTTTGGGTTAATTTATGCAATGGAAACAGACGGCTATGTCAAACCAAAAGAAGCTTCTATAAAAGAAGCAGGAATGATTCACATAGACAACATAATTGAAACATACCCTAACACAGAAATAGAAACATGGACAGATTTGTTGATTCCTCACTTGCACCATATTAATAGTTCTTTAGATAATTAATTCAAAGAAACTTTTATAAAACTTGATTTTGTATTCTCTTAGTTATGGAGTTAAAAATGGCTAACAAAGACAAAGTACCTGAATTGTCTGGAAAGGAATTTACAAGTTTTATTAAGGAAGGTATATCTTTAATTGATTTCTACGCCGACTGGTGCATGCCGTGCATCATGATGGAACCAATAATAGACGAGCTTTCGGAAAAATTCAAAGCAAAAATAAAATTCGCTAAGATCAACATTGAAGACCATGGGGAGTTAGCTCAGAAATTCAACATAGTTTCAATTCCAAATTTCATATTGTTCAAAAATGGAGAAAAAGTAGAGCAGTTTATAGGTTCTTCTTCTGAAGAAGACTTCGAGAAAAAACTCAAGAAGTTTGTTTAGTAAAACTTTATAAAAATATTTTGATAAGCTAGTTAATGGACTTGCCTAATCTTAATATCTTGAATATTCTCGACTTAAAAAAAATAAATCCTCAAACGCGTCAGCATCTTTGGGTTTTAGTGCAGATTGCAATTGTGTGGATTGTTTCATATGTAGGATATTATGTTTTGCTTCCAATTTTAGGCGAAACAACTACTTACAATAACAGCCCAATTGCTGCGGCTCTTTATTATGTTTTTTGGACAGGTGTTGCAATAATTGCATTCTGGCCGGTATATTTAATTACCATAAATAATTAAAAAAATATTTAAGTGTTTAACTAACCAATATAATTAGAAAAAGGCTCCGTAGCTCATGAAGGAAACCAAGGTTTCCTCTCACACACCTTCCTTTTCGTTAGGAAAGGCGATTTCCAATTGCCTCCGACGAAATCGCAAGTCGCTACATCGCCAAAAACAGAAAAGGCTCCGTAGCTCAGCCTGGTAGAGCACTGGACTCTTACAACGCGAATTTTAATTCGTGGAAGTTCGAAAAAAACAATGTTGGAGAGATCCAGGTGTCGTGGGTTCAAATCCCATCGGGGCCATTTCATGCTGTTGTTAAACAGCATTTACAAATGTTGATTTGAACTTCAGTATCAAATCACGAGCGATTTCGCGGAAATTAATCGTGAAACGAAAAATAAAAAATCCGAGCGGGGTCGCGAGTAATCGGGGCCATTTTTAGAAAATGAAAATACCTGTTCACGACAAGTTGCTCACTTTAATTGTTCGCTATCGCGAAAGTTTGATGTGAAATTTTAACGAAAAAGTTTGTTTTTTGTATTAACAATTTATATCAATAACCGAGCGACTTTGGAGCGAGGCAATCAACTTCTATACTTAAAGAACTAAATTCACCTTATAACTTTTTGGATGTTTTCAATTGCATCTGCAACTTCTTTTCCTTTCTTAGTCAGCTGTATAACTTTTATTCTTCCTCTCTTCTCAAATACAACCAACTCCAAGACCTCAAGTGTCTGAAGAATCTTCACAGCATGGCTGTAAGTGCAATCTACTTCCTTCGCCAGAATGCTTCCATATCTCATCCTAGAATTTTTTTTCAACGATACTAGCATCATTGCTGGTTTTCGCCTGAAGAACAAATCAAAATTTTCTTTCATTTAAAATGTTTTTTGTTTATTTTGGATGAATGTAAATTTTAAATTTACTTTCATTTTGTTTAAGTATTATGTAAAATATATACTATAACAATTATATCAGCAAATATATTACTTTTAAATCTTTTGGAACTCAATTAAGTATTATCCTTAGGGAGTGACAAAAATATATTTCATTTGAAAATATTTATTAACTAACTATTTATCCTGTTTTAATGACAAAAGAAAAAGGTAAAATAAAAATTCTTGCAGTTGGGGACTTACACGGCGACGAAAGAATTGTGAAAAAACTAGTAAAGCAAGCAGAAGAAGAAAATGTTGACTTGGTAATTTTGACAGGAGATATAACTTTTATGGAAATGCCAATGAAAAATATAATAAAACCATTCGTAGATGCAAAAAAGCAAGTCCTGATAATTCCTGGAAATCACGAATCAGTTGAAACGGTTGACTTTCTCGCAGATTTTTATCAAAACACTAAAAACATTCATGGAAAATATTTCATAAAGGAGAATTTTGGAGTTTTCGGGGCCGGTGGCGCAGATATAGGGATTCATAGACTAAATGACTCTGAAATTTTTGAGTTGCTAAAGAAAGGAAATGACAAAACAAAAAATCTGGAAAAAAGAATAATGGTAACCCACATGCATCCCAAAGGAACAAAATCAGAATTCTCAGGATTCAAAGGTTCAAAAGCCATAAGGGACGCGATTGAGAAATTCCAACCAAACGTCGCTGTTTTCTCACATATACACGAAGCTGCAGGAACAGAAGACATAATCGGAAAAACCCGCGCGATAAATGTCAGCAGAAAAGGAAAAGTTTTTGAAGTGTGAAAAAATTACATAAATATTTATAAATTAGAAAGCGCATTTTGGGCCTGGGGAGACAGATTTGAATGTGTCTATGGACAAGCATTTCTAAAAAACAAAGATTTAGACAGCGAAGGAAAATATGAAACAGTAATTGGGTATTTTTATAATAATGGAGACTGCCAACAATTAGAAATGATAATGAACAAGCAGGGATTCCCCCAAGTAGTTTTACCAAGTAGATAATTAACTTAAATAACTCAAAACCATTCCATCCATTTCGTTCCAGAATTTTTTAAACACTTCATATCTTTCTTGAGTAAGTTCTAGTATGATTTCCCTGTTTTCTGCCCAATAAAAATCAAATTGCTTTGTATCTCTTTTTGCTTTTGGATTATCTGCAATATCTTTCATTTCAAGACGAATCCAATAATCACTAAGATTGATTGGTAAATGTTTTAATTCAGCAAATTTATATTTCTCCACGATTGCACTTAGATTTTTCATAAAATTTTCAGAATTTGGATTATTGTTTAATATTTCAAAACCTAATAGTCCAAGATTATATATCCAAAATCCTTCCATGCTACTCCTTCCTTCTATTAACCATTTACCAACATGTCCTGAACAACTCCAATTCGTCTTTATAAATCCAAATCTCTTTTTTAAATTGTACATATTATATATCAACTTTCCAACATCCTCGTCCAAATCATGAACTCCTCCATAAAGCCACCTGTCAAAAGCAGCGTCATTAAATATATCTTCCATAATCTGCTATGAATTTAGGCATTTAAAAAACTAAGCATTCACAAAAACTAAAAACTTAAAAGCTTGTTCTTGAGTAGAATATTAGAAAAATGCAGAAAAAAATTGAGAAAACTAAAGAAGAAAAACTAGCGGAAAGTTTTTTTCCTGTAGATGAAAGCGACACAAAGTATGGAATTGAAAAAGAACAAAAAAAACCACTTTCATTCACAGGATTTGAGGAAGCACCGATAAAAGAAACTCAGAGAAAACAGAGAAGTGGGAGAAAAAAATTCTCAAGGAAGCTGAAACGAACTAGGCCTCAAGAAATTATCAAAAAAGAAAAAGAAGTAAAAATTCCAAAGATAAGTCTTAAAAAAGAAGGTTATGAATTAATCATAACTGAAAAACCGCAGGCTGCATTAAAAATCGCTTCTGTTTTGGGAAAATACGAGAAGAGAAATTACCAAAAAGTTCCATACTACGAAGTAAACAGAAATGGAAAAAGAATTTTTGTTGCATGCGCCGTCGGACATTTGTTCAGTTTAACCCAAAACGCAAAAAGCAGGGGAATTCCGACATTTGATATTTCATGGGTTCCAAATTTTACAGTCAGAAAAAATGATTTTACAGAAAGGTATTATAATACAATTCTAAAACTAGTAAAAAACGCCGGAGAAATAACAATTGCAACAGACTATGACATTGAAGGAGAAGTAATTGGCTACAATATTATGAGATTTATCTGCAGCCAAAAAGACGCAAACAGGATGAAATTCTCGACGCTGACCGAAAAAGAATTGAATGACTCATATGAAAAAAAATCAAGTAGCATAGACTGGGGGCAGGCAATCGCGGGAGAAACCAGACATTATTTAGATTGGCTTTATGGAATAAACCTCTCAAGAGCTTTAATGAATGCTATAAAATCAACAGGAAGTTTTAGGATAATGTCCATAGGAAGAGTCCAAGGACCGTCGCTGAAACTGATAGTTGAAAAGGAAAAGCAAATTCAAAGTTTCAAATCAGAACCATACTGGCAAGTTTTTATTAAAGTCAAAAACAAAAAAACCCAGGAAATTATTGAGTTAAAACACACAAAAGATATTTCAAAAAAAACGGAATTAAAAAAGTTTGATAATTTGAAGGACAAAGAAATTGATGTAACAACTGAAAAAAAATCTCAGATTCTTCCTCCAGGGGTTCCATTTAATCTTACGCTTTTGCAAATAGAAGCTTACAAGCTTTATGGAATGACTCCTTCAAAAACTCTTCAAATTGCGCAATCCCTTTACCTTTCAGGATTAATATCATATCCAAGAACTTCAAGTCAAAAACTCCCAGCGTCAATAAACTACGAAGAAATATTAAATAATCTTGCAAAAAAATACAAAGTTGAAAAACTTATTACAAAAAACAAGCCAGTGGAAGGAAACAAAACAGATCCTGCACACCCTTCAATCTACCCTACAGGAAATTTCCAAATAGTTTCTGGAGATGATGAAAAAATCTACAATCTTATAGTAAAAAGGTTTCTGTCGCTTTTCTGCGACGACGCTATAATAGAAAACAAAAAAATAAGAACAGAAATAAATAGCTTACATTTTTCCCTAAGTGGCTCTGCAATAAGAAAAAAAGGATGGATGGAAATTTATCCTGCAAAATTACAGGAAAAAGAAATTCCTGACTTTAATGAAAAAGGAGAAATACTAGATGTAAAAATTGAGGAGAAGCAAACACAACCGCCAAAACGCTATTCGCCAGCTTCAATAATTGCTGAGCTTGAAAAAAGAAACCTAGGCACAAAGGCAACAAGATCAATGATTTTAGAAACACTTTACAATAGAAACTACATCAAAGAAAAAAGCATTGAAGCAACCCCTTTAGGAATTTCTCTTATTGATACGTTAAATAAATATTCTCCCATAATAATCGATGAAAAATTGACGAAAAACTTTGAAAAAGAAATGAATTTGATACAAACGTTGAAAAAAAGATTTCAGGAAAAAGAAAAAGAGATAATAAGTAAGGCAGAAGAATCAATAACAAAGATTATCTCCCAATTCAAAAAAAATGAGAAAGATATAGGAAAAGAACTTTTAGATGCAAATATCAAGCTTAATGAGGAAAGAAAGATAGAAAACACACTAAACATTTGTCCGATTTGTAAAAAAGGAAATCTAATAATTTCCTACTCGAAAAAAAACAAGAAACACTTTGTCGCCTGCAATGCTTACCCCGAATGTAAAAATACTTATTCACTTCCGCAAGGATTCATAAAAAAGGCGGAGAAAAACTGTGAAGATTGTAATTTCCCGATGCTAATGAGAATTGCAAGAGGAAAACGACCTTGGATTTTCTGCTTTAATGTTTCTTGTCCATCTAATAAAAAGAGAATTGAAGAATACAGAAAAAAACATGAAAGAAATATTAATGAAAATCTTTGATTTTCTTTAATCCGGAATGTATAAAAAATAAAGAAAGAATTGAGGCCTACAGAAAAGAGAAAGAAAAACAAGAAGAAAATAAATAAATTATCTTTTTCTTTTACCCTTACTTACACCACTCGTTGACCCAAAAGAGTGATAATGTTCTTTGTGGGGTTTAAGAGCATGTATCAGCAAAATAGCTGCAGCAACCACCACTATCCAAAAAGATACTATAGTTGAGAAAATCTGTGTCGGGAAAATTACAAATATCAAAATCAAAGCTGAGAGAATAATTTCAACCCACCCCCAATTGCACTTCATTTTTACCTCCTTTTACCAACCAATATAAAGATTCTCCTTTAATAAAGGTTTGTAATCAAACCCATTCAAATAATTTTCTCTGGGTCAAAACTTCATTCAGTATTTTGCTTTTTTTTAGAATCATTTCAGGATTGAAGTTAAATTTTACTTGTCCTATTTGCTTGGCCGCTTTTATTAATTCTTCCCTGGTTGAAAAATGTATTTTTTTCTTCATTGATTTTCTGACACTTTCTCTTACAACCCAAACACCGAGTGCAGCCCAGTAACTTGGAGTTTCAATTCTGATTGCAAGAATTGACGCTTGCCTTTTTATGCCGTTTAAGTATTCAAGAATAGGAAGCCGCGTTGCATAATACCCTCCCGCAGTGTTGCTCGCATATTTCTTTCTACCAAAATAACTCTCGAAATCCGTCGACGCTTTTATTTCCTGCGAAGGATTCCAAGAACTTCCAGGAAGGTAAAGCTCAAAAAGCTCGAAACTGAAAATGTCCGGAAAAAGCAGAATCAAATATTCATTTCCCATAAAATCTCCAAAGAATAATTCATAATTTTCTATTTGTTTATAGTTTTTTACATTTTCAATAAGAGTTTTTGCAATGATATCATCGGTAGCTGTTATAGACCAACGCGTGGGAACGAGTTTTTTGCTGTTTCGCATTCCCAAAACACCAACACTTAAAATTTTACTCAAAGTATATTCATTAAAGTTATTTTTGTATAAATAATCTATTCCCTCATTTGCTTTATACTCCCCAGACATAACTTTCTCAACTTTTCTGTGGATTTTTACATTAGAAACTATTTTCGCCTTTTTCAGACCAGCACTAAGTCCATGAGGAGTTAAAATTCTGTCTCTTTTGTTTCCAAAACTCAATCCCCTTTTTAATTCAATCTCAACATCAACGGGTTTAGAAGCAAGGGCAATTTCCTGTGCTATTTGAACAAACTTTTTATTCAAATTAAAATCCTTAACACCTGCTGTAAAACGAGAATTAAGCAAACTCTCTCTTATTTTTATGACGTCGTTGACATTAAAATTATTTTCTGCCCAGAATTTCGCATCGTCGTAAAGCCATGCATTTTCATCTCTTTCCAAAGGACTTAAAATTCCAACATTCACATTAGGATATTTTAACATTGAACCAACAAAAACGCTCGGAGGAGAATTGCTATCTAGTTTATAGATGTTTGAAATATTCTTTATCTTGAAATTTGTATCACCAATCTTTTTTATAACTTCAAATTTTATGTCCTGCATCAGAAAATAAATGGGAGAGAGTTTATATTTTTTGTTAAATCCATCCTTTCTTGAAAATCCCATTATTTCTTATCTCAAAACTCATTTCTTTTTGAGGTATGTTTCTATGTTTTAGAACTATCGCCTTTCTTTTTTTACCTTCAACTTTCAACTCAATTATGCACTTGCTCCAGTACTTCATCAAATCACCTCCGACAAGGTTGGTTTCCCTTTTTATTCCTTTTTTTATGTCTTCATCTGATAAAAAACCACTGTAAACTTGATTTGTTATAATTACAGGAATGTTTTGTTTTCTCGAAATCTCAGAGAGCAATTTCATTTGTCGAGCCATGTTATAATTTATTTCTTTTATCCCAGAATCACTTCTGTTTTTTACTGCTTCTCCCAATTCCAAGCGATAAAGTGTAGCCATTCCATCAACAACAATTAAACCGACATGCTGTTTTTTTAATTCTTTTAGCAATTGTTGAAAGCTTTTTTGATGTTCTTCGAAACTTGAAGGGGAAAGAAGCAAGATATTATTCAAAACTTTTTCATATAAATCATCTTTGTCATCAGAAAGCAACTGTTTTACTCTTTCAACACTAAAACCTCCTTCTGTATCAATGAAAATTACTTTGTTTCCTTTTTTAGCCTGACTGCAAGCAGCTAGAATACAAAAGTTGGTTTTTCCACTTCCAGGAGGCCCTGCAATCATTGTGACTACATCTTTCTCATAGCCCCCAAAAAGCCACTTGTTCAAATCATAACTTCCTGTTGAGATTTTCTCTGTTTTTTGCATTTTTTATAAATATTTATCATTCTTAAGAGCTTTAATTATGTTCTTAGTTAAGTTAGACAAGTTATAACATTCAAAATATGAAATAAGTCTTGCATCATTAATTTCTGCTGACGGGTAAATAATGCCTTTTATTTTTCCAAAATAAATTACTTCTGTCCATGGATTTTTTTTATGAGATATAGTACCTGTAAATGAATCGTAAAAATTTCCGATAATCGCTTCCGCTTGAAGCTCTTCCTTTATTTCTCTTAATAAACACTCTAAACCTCCTTCATCTTCATTTGGCTTTCCTCCAGGCAAAATCCATGAATCTCTTTTTCTAACAAGCAACAATTTTTTATCTTCTATAACGACTAACCTAATTGCCTTATTCATAAAAAAACTAACAATAAAAAGTTAATAAGGATTATTGTAATTACTTCATCCTTTTGAAATCAGATTCAATTTTGTCAAGCTCTTTGACAATATCCTGAATTGCGTCGTTCACAGCTTTCTTCGCTGCCTTACCCTTTGTCTTAACTACAAGAACTGGTTTCTTCGTTGGATGTTCTCTCCTCCAAGCTACAAATTCAACAGAATCATCCTTATTCAAATAAACTCTTAAAATTTCAGCAACTGTGATATTTCCAAGCTCCAATTCAATTTCTTCTTTAGAACTCTTCAAAACATTGACTTCCATAATGAAAATATCCAAAAATGTTTTATAAAGCTTTCTTTTGGATTAATTGTTCTCTTCTATCTTCTTTTTCAATTCATGTAAATCAGCTATTGTAAATTCCTTCATCCCTTTAACATCAAAATCTTTATTTGCTTCATCTGTATCACTTTTCTTTTCTTCTTTCCTTAACGTTACTCCAAGATATTTCTCCACTTTGCCTATAACTTTTTGGTCGCTTATTTTTCCCTCTTCAAGGGATTTCACAATAAACTCTGGCTCTTGGATTTCCCTGGCGAATTCTTCCTGAGTCAAATGCTTCAATCTCCTGGCTCTTAAGATAATCCAATGAAAATTATCTAAAAGTGATTTTTTCAAATCAGGACTATGCCTGAAATTTCTCTGTGCACTTGTGTTTATTATATTTTTCAGAGATTCATTACCCTTTAACCTATCACTCACAAAAGATTTTGGCTTTATATCTGGATTTACTCCTGAAACTTTTTTTAATGTTTCGTAAACACTCGTATTTTGTTTTTCAAGATTAACATTAGACGCAACACTTTTCATCACAGGATAGTCTTCTTTAAAAGAACACTTTCTGCACACCTTCATAACTCCGCTAGGTAGTATTGTGTCATATAGTACAGCCTTATCTTCAGTAATACCGCATTTGTAACATTCGTTCATTAGAGTTTTAAAAAAAGGGTATTTTTTAATATTTGTGTAATGCAGAATAAGGTTCTTACAAATAACTTGAAACTGTTTCTACATACCTTTGCACATTCCTTGCTAAAGCAAATCCTGTTGGAAAACCTTTCAAGATGTGAAATTCACGAGGATTATTTTTATTAAAAGTAATTTTCAAAGCCGGGAGAAATCTACCATTTAAATGTATCATTGTATGACTGTAATCTTCTGTTTCTCTAACAAAACCATTCCTGTATCCCCTTTTGCTTTTTTCTTCAATTCTTGCTTCCCAGCCAAACTCATCTGCGGCTTTAACAAGAGCTTTTTCCAATCTTTCAGGAACTTTGTTTTCTAGGTGAATTATTTTAGTTTCCATCAAATAAATATTTTTAATTGCCTTTTAAAACTTATGCTTGATTAACCAAATAAATTACTTAACTCTTCAGTTGTTTTAAGTTCATACAAAACATATTTCTCATTTATAACAACCGCAGGATATTCCCCAACATCATATGTCTTAATAAGATAGTCAAGAGAGACAATTTCCTGGTCTACTGCAATAGGAATCAAAATCACATCATCTCCTTTCTCTTTCTTCAAATCCTGAAGAATCCTACTCCAAACAATCTGTTCTGATTTTTTCTGTATCTCATTTGTATTATACTCATAAAGATAAACAACTGTATTCACACTAGTGTTTTGACATTTTTGTTTCATGTTTATTACATTCATCCACAGCAAAGTTCTCAACAAGTCATATTTTCTGTGTATTGTATTGAGTGATTCCGTCAACTTACTTGATTCATCGAATTGTTCCAATTGTTTTGCTTCGTCATAAATTTGGTTCGCAAAATCTACATTTGCATTTTTTAGTTCATCGCATGAAATGCTTGGGTTTTCTGGAAGTTTTCCCAATGCAAATGAATCATAAAGAGATGTCTCTGATTGATAAAAGAGATAATTCACATTGTTTACTCTAAGCTGCTCAAGATAAATTCCCATCACGAAACCAAGTGCAAAAAACAAAATTGTTAGGAACAGTGCCTGCCAAAACACATGTTTTTTGCTACTTAACATTTTACTTTAACACCTTTCCCACAACATACACATCATTTAATTTTCCATCGTCAGTCATAAATGCTTTCTCCTTTTTTCCCTCTATTTTAAAACCTAGTTTCTTTGCTAATTTCAACGAAGGTATATTTTTCTCAACAATTTCTGCTTCTGTTTTTTTTATTCCTCTTTTCTTTGCTTCACTTAAAACTTTTTTTATTAACTTTGAAGCAATCCCTTTTTTTTCATAACCAGGACGAATACCCCATCCTAAACTAGTTATATGTCTTACTCTTTTTCTCTTATTAAGATTAAAAGATCCAGTACCAACAACATCTCCAGTATTTTTATCTAAAGCAATAAATAAAATAAAATTAGAGTTTTTTTTATATTTCTTTCTCCATTTTCTTACCTCTCTTTCAGATATGATTTTATCTTGATTTGTATAAATCCAAGTTTTTCTTTTAATTCCTTCATTTATCATTGCTGCAGTTTTTTTCTCATCTCCCGGCTTTGCTCGTCTTATTTCAATTTTCATTTTACCATGAATATTTTTTCCTCGAAAGTTTGTATACTGCCACTATAAGCACCAAAGGTGTTAGCAAAATATATACTAGAAGATAAAAAACAACACTAAAAAAGTTTTCCTTTTCCTTTATATGGCTGTTTATAAAGGAAATTGAAAAGTAAGTGAAACCAACCCCTAACAAAAATAAGATTATTCCCAAGAAGTTAAGTATTGATGGATTTAGATTTATATCTTGTAAGACAATAATTGCTGTCTGTGAAGCGAGTGAGTAGTTTGTGGTCAGGTAGTAAGACAAAAATCCCCTAAGAATTCTATAAAAGAAAATTCCCAAACCAAAAACTCCAAGGACAAGTGAAAATGCAAAAAAAGGGATTATAAAATAACCAAGCATTCCTTTCCTGAACAAAACGTTTTTGTATTTTATTATACATTGAATTCCTCCAATAGTCCAGCGAATTCTTTGTTTTATCCATTTCTTTATAGTATTCGGAGCAACAGTGGTAGACTTTGAAATAAAAGACATTCTTACTTTGTATCCGTCGTGAAGCATATGCCAAGTCGCCTCAATGTCTTCTGTCAAATTTTTAGTGTCAAACCCCCCAATTTTTTTCAGAATCTTTTTGTTGTAAAGAGCCAGAGGTCCAGGCGTTACATAAATTGAATCTACAAAATCAAGAAGCTTTCTTGTGAACGCAATAACTTTGTATTCAATTGCTTGCATTTTTCTGAGAAAGTTATTTCTGTCTCTTACAAGAATACTCGTTGTCACAACACCAACATCTTTATCATCAAAATATCCAGTCATTGTACTTAAGGCATTTTTGTCAGGATAAGAATCAGCATCGACAACAGCAATCAAATCTCCTTTTACGTAAGGAATTGCATAATTTAAGGCTGCTCCTTTATTTCCTTCATTTACTTTATCTAGAACTTTCACTTTTGAATATTTTTTTTCTAATTCTCGGACAATCTTCAAGGTGTTATCAGTAGAACCATCATTAATGACTATAACTTCCCCAATATATTTATAATCAGAATTCAAAACACTTTTAACAGTTCCTTCTATGCTGTCTTCTTCGTTGAATGCAGGAATCAAAACAGAAACAGAATATTTATTTTTCGCTTTTGGGAAAGAAAAAATCTCTTTTCTGTTTTGGGCAAAAAGAACTGTGAAAAGCATCAAAAAATAAAGGGCCAAAAACATATACACAAGATAAATAACAGTTAGTGCTTCAGGCATGAAAAAAACCTGCTGGTTTTTTTCGATTTTCCTCAAAACACTGAAAGGCGATTTCTAATTGCCCAAAATGAAATCGCAGACCTATCTCAAAATAACCAGCTTTATTTAATTCTATTTTCATTTTAATTCAAGCTTATCATTTTCAGAGATGTTGAAATAATCGTAAAATTCGTCGCTTAAGGTGAGTTCGTAAGTATGCCCTATTTTTTTCTTTTTTATCAATCCAAGTTCATAAAATTTTTTTATGTGTTCGTATGCTTTGTTGCTCCTAATCTTAACCAAAACACTTTGTTTCATCGGCTGCTTATATGCAATTATCGCCAAAGTTTCCTGTTCAGCTTTTGAAAATTCACTGTTTCCAGTCGCTAGTTTATTGACAATCTCATGATACTGTGATTTGACATCCATTTTCCATAAATTATTTTTCTCGACAATTTCAATTGCAGAAGAATCATTGTTATATTTTTCCTTTAATTTCCCTATAATTTCCCTTATGATTATAGGATTCAAATCACTCAACGAAACAAGTTCCTGCATTGACAAAAACCTTCCAGAAATGAAAAAAACTGCTTCAAGTTTCTTTATGTCCTCCTTTTCTCTGAATTCATCAATCTCGTTGAATGTCTCGCTCGAAACCATAAGTTAAAGAAAGAGCCAAAGTTTAAAAAATGTTATTGTCTATTTTTTCACGCTAAAAGTATAACCATCCTTGCTGTCTTCTACATGAGAAGTAACTACAATAAACCTTCCATGTTCTTTCTTGTCTGTATAATCCAAACCAGCAACTCTCGAAATTGGTTCATTAATTTTTGGCAAAGCACAGAAATACGGCTCTTCATTAAAATAATTTAAAATCCACGTTAATTTGTTTACATTTTCCATGTTTTTTGTTAGTCCAGTTAATATACTCATTCCAAAACCTTCTAATAAATCATCCCTATCTCTTTTTTTAATATCAAAAATATAAGGCATCCTTATCGTCCTGTCTTTATTGTGTTTAATACCATTTTCTCTAATAGTCAGGCTTTTTTCAAGCTCGCTAAATTCAGGAGTAACTATCTTTTCATTTTGGATTTTAGGATGATCTTCAAAAACCATTCTTACCTGAGAAAAATTACTATTAACTTCCGGATAATAATGAACAGCCGTATCTGCTACAAGCCAAGATCTCTTCATTTTATGAATTACGTCCCTCGCTGTATCATTTTCTAAATTTCCTAGAGAAATATAAACTAATTGAACAAGTTCAGGCATTGTCGGCATCCTAGTTCCTTTCTTATAACTGATGTTATCTCTCAAATGACTAAACTTTCCAGGACCAATTCTTTTAGCATTAAGAATTTCTTGAGGCGCTTCTCTTGATTTTACAATTACATCTATCATTAAAAACCGATAAATAATAGGTTTAAAACATTTATGGTATTTTAACTCAACCAATCTTAAATCTCAATATTGCACCCATACCAGAAAGGTTCAAGAACTGCTCTCCTTCAATTGTCTCTGTTGAAACAATGTGGACTTCTGCCGAGATATTTTGGGCTAGTTTTTTTAATTCACTAAAGAGTTTTTTATCTATTGCTTTAGATAAAATAAGTTTGTCAACAGCTCCGTATTCCAAAGCCTTTCTGATTTTCTCTTCATTATACAAAACCATATCTGGTTTTTCTCCAAGTTTCTCAAAGAAGTTTTCAAGTAGTTTTTTCTCTTTCGTTATTTCTTGACTAGCAAGTATGTCCTCTGATTTTTTCACAAGTTCTTTCAGTCCAGATTCATCAGCATCTCCAATGTCCCTCACACCAATAACCTTATCCTTTAATTTTGTAACCAAGTAATCTCCTTCCAAAAATTCATCTTTTGTGGGTATTGGTCCTCCTACTAAAATTCCCTTAAGCTTTGGCATTTCGAAAAATATTTTTTTCATTTCATCTGCAATTCTTTTGTAAAATTCTTTTGTCAAGCCTTCTGTAATTCTATGAAACCTCTGAGACGATTGTCCTCCAGCCCTAACTTTGGAAGGAATTCCAGAAGTCATTTTTTGCAGGAGTTCTATACTTTTTCCCTCAAGCAATCCAATCGCAGCTTCTTTTCTGTCCATAACCAAAAGGGCAAAAACTTCATCAACTTCCAGCATTTCTTTCAGCGGCTCAAGAATAAATTCTTTGTCACATCTATAAAGCCGGTTTTTTAAGGGCATAGGAGTTTCAATTTCCCAAATCCTCAAATCTGTTTGCCCTTCAATTTTTGAGATGTTGCCTGAAAAAATAGCCATTCCATTATCTGGAGTTTTTTTATAATCTTTCAAAGCTCTTACTATTTTATCAAGAGCATCTGAAACATTTTTTTTCGTAGATGTTGATTTTATGTTTTTCGCAGTTGATTTTTCAGCCTCAAGTTGCCTCTGAACAGCGTTCACATCATAACCAATAGGAATGTACACGCTAACCAGCTCTGTCTGTCTTCCTTTGTAAGACCCAAGTTCTTCCAAAGTTTCCTCAAGTTCTTCTTTAGTTAATTTCATTTTAAACAAACTCTACCTTGAACTCACCCTCTTTTATTTCTTTTGCATTTGTGACGTTTTTTAGGTCCTCTAAAAACTCTTTTAAGGCATTATATGTTTTTTTGTCTAAAGTTAAAATTATCTCTGAATTCATTGACTTTTTATTCTGTGTTTTTTTACTTCTAATCTTAGAAAGGGTATCCCTATATACATACCACCTATTTACCCAACCTAATTCTCTCCAATCTTCTTCATCCCATTGCCATTTTCCTTTATGCATATCATAAAATTTCGGCCAAACAGAAACATGAATGCTCTTATTTTTTTCAGTTTTTTTGAAATGTTCTTGATAAATTTCTTCTGTAACAAAAGGCATAATCGGAGCCAACAATTTCAAGATTGTCAATAGTGAATTGTATAGTGTATATTGTGCTGAAATTTTCTTGTCTCCTTTTTCATTGTAAATTCTTTTTTTAACTGTTTCAAGATAATCATCACAAAAATTTCTCCAAAAAAAATCCTCGACATT
Organism: Candidatus Pacearchaeota archaeon; assembly: GCA_018304175.1. Taxonomy (GTDB): domain Archaea; phylum Nanobdellota; class Nanobdellia; order Pacearchaeales; family GW2011-AR1; genus JAGVWT01. The sequence continues at coordinate 67,668 of JAGVWT010000003.1, read as the reverse complement.
GAACTTTACTCTTGAATATTCATACTTTTGAAAATAATCAGTTACTATATAAACAAGACGATTTAAATCTTTCAAAAAATATTCATCAATTTTCTCCAACTTCTTTGGTTTCTGTCCTTTGTAGTCTTTAAGATTCATAAAGACAAATTTTGCTGCGTTTCGTAGTTTATTTACAAATTTTTTTCCTGTAACCAACTCTTTTTCCTGATAGTCCATGTCTTCACCAAGCTTACTTCCTGCTGCCCAAAACCTTAAAGCATCTGCACCAAATTCTCCAAGAACCTTTTGAGGCTCGATAACATTGCCTTTTGACTTTGACATTTTTTCTCCTTTCAGAGAAACCATTCCTGAAATAACAATATATCTCCAAGGGATTTTATTTTCATGTAGATATGATTTAACGATTGTATAAAACGCCCATGTCCTGATTATATCATGTCCATTAGGTCTTAGAGAGTATGGGATTTTTACCATATTTTTAACTAAAGAAGAAGTTATCTGCGGTGTTAAGCTCGAAGTCGCCCAAGTGTCAAGAACTTTAGATTCTGGAGCAGCATATTCATTACATTTAAGACATTTTCTTTTTATTTCAAAAGGGTCAATCGGAAGTTCTTTTTCTTTAGGAAAAATTACTTCTTTGCATTTTTCACAACGCCAGACAGGAATAGGAATTCCAAAATGCCTGTCTCTTGAAATATTCCAGTCCCAATCCAAACCATTAATCCAGTTTTCATATCTTTTTCTCATATACTCTGGATGCCATTTAACTTTTCTGCCTTGCTCAATCAACTTTTTTTTCTTGTCCATTATTTTAACAAACCATTGCTTCGTTGGAATAAACTCAATTTCTGTACCACACTTATCATGAACATTGACAACATGAAAAATTTGTTTTTTTTCAATAACAAATCCTTTTTCTTCCAAATCTTTCAAAATCTTTTTCCTAGCGTCTTTAATCTTAAGCCCCTTGTAATCTCTAACGTCAAGAGTTCCATTTCTATTCAAAATTATTTTAGGTTTTAGCTTATGTCTTTGAACAGCATCAACATCATACTTGTCTCCATAACTGCAAACCATCAACGCGCCTGTTCCTTTTTCAGGATTCGCTGACTTATCTGCAATGATTGGAACTTCAAAATTAAACAAAGGAACTTTTGCTTTTTTTCCGATAAAACTCTTATACTTTTTATCTTCAGGATGAACAAAAACAGCAACACACGCAGAAATAAGCTCTGGTCTTGTTGTTGCAATAGGCAAATCTTTTCCCCCAGCTTCAAATTTTATTACAGAAAACTGACTCTGCAATTCCTTGTCTTCAAGTTCTGCTTGAGCTATTGAAGTCTGGCATTCAGGACACCAAATTGTAGGAAATTCTTTTTCATAAACTTCTCCTTTTTTATAAAGCTCAATAAAAGACTGCTGAGAAATTTTTCTTGAGTTTACATCGATTGTTGAATAAAAAACATCAAAATCAGAAGATATTCCAATGTCTTTCCAATCTTGAATAAAGTCGGGAGTTATTTCTTTAAGGGTTTTTAGACAAATTTTAATAAAATCTGCTCTGGACATTTCCTTGCTTTTAACTCCCTTAATTTTTTCCACAAGTCTTTCTGTTGGCAAACCGTTGTCGTCTGTTCCAAAGGGGTAAAAAACCTGACCTTTTTCGGCTAAGTACATTCTTTGAAAACGGGCAATAAAATCCTGCTGGGAGTAAGAAAAAGCATGACCGATGTGTATTTTCCCAGATACAGTTGGCGGTGGTGTATCAATGCTGTAAACTTTCCCTTTCTTTTTAAAATCAAACTTGTAAATTTTTTCCTTTTCCCAAAACTTCCTTATTCTTTCTTCACTAAACTTAAAATTATCAAACATAAATACATTAACTAGAAGAAGTTTTTAAAACTAATTAAAAAATTGGCTTATTATTAGCTAGGATCACATCCATCACAATTACAAACAGAATTCTCATTAAGATCTTTTTTATCAAGATCCCATATTTTTGGAATTTCTCCAAAAATCATTTTGTAATATTTTTTAAAATTCATAAATCCTTCAATTCTCTTAGATTTAGGCGTACCATTAATATAGGGGGTATGGTGTAAAAAATATTGTAAGTTATCCTCACAAAAATCATGATAAGCTTTTGTGAAAAGTATAAATTGATGCCATATTGCATCTACTTTAGTGCTCATCATTGCAAGATTATTCCCAAAAATTTGTGTTAAAAAAACATATCTTTTAAATTCTATAAAAGCTTCTTGATATTCTTCAACAGAAGAAAATTCTCCTTTTTCAATAAGCTTTTCTTGTAAATAAGGTGCATCAAATCCATTCAATTTTTTGAGTAAATTTTTTTGTTGAGTTGTTAGACTATCATCTTTAAAAAAGCCAACCCCTTCGGAGAAATTCTTTTTATGTAAATTTATGGGCTCAATTAATGTTTGAGGCATAATTCTTAAAACGAATTATGATATTTAAATATTTCTATTATTTTTCTTAAAACCAATAACTTATTTTATACCAAGAAACTTTTAAAAACTATCCCTCTATCTGAAATACATGGCACAAGAAGGTATAAGTATTCCAACAGGAGCATTCGGCGGATTAATGAGATTCAACGAGGAATATAACAGCGTTTTCAGTTTAAAACCAACCCACGTAGTTGTCTTCGTTGTTTTGATAGTAGCATTCAGAATATTTCTAGAGTTTTTTTATTAAAATGTTCCCAGGATTAAACCCAAAAAAAATGCAGGAATTGATGAAGCAAATGGGAATATCTCAAGAAAATATTGGCTCATCGCAAGTTATTATAAATCAAATAGATGGGAAAAAAATAATTATTGAAAATCCTTCCGTAACAAAAATGAAAATCCAGGGACAAGAAACATTTCAAATAACAGGAGACGTTAAAGAAGAAGATTTCATTTCCGAAGGAGATATAAAAACAGTCATGGAAAAAACTGGTGTATCCAAGGAAAAAGCAAAGAAGGCTCTTGAAAAAAATAATGGTGATTTGGCTGAAACAATCTTAGAACTAAGTGATTAATCACTTAAAAAAACATCACAAAGCTTAAAAAGGAAACCAAAAGTATAAAAAGCCTAAAATCCTTGTAATTGTCGCTTCTAAAAGTAATTTTTGGGAAAGTTATGGAAGATATAATTCAAGAGAAAATAAGTGCTGACCATTTGTTATATGTCAGCCTGAAGTACACAAAAACTTGCGATGTTATACTAAATTTGATTCTTCGTTGGCGCAGGATGATTGAAGTAAGCATTGATGAGACACTAGTTAAAGCAAAAAGTAAAAAAAAGATTTCTTCAATTCCTGGAAACCCTGCAATGAAAATAGAAGAAGCTAAAAAACTTTTCAAAAAAGACAAAAACTTTCAGGAAGTCATTGAAATGTATGAAATGTTCAGGAAAATCGACGAGTTAAAAAAAGAACGCATCGGAGAATTCAGGAAAAATGTGACATTAAAAGTTTTCTACAAAGGAGAGGAAGTTAATATTAATTTGGAAAAACTCAAAGAATACGCTGACAAGTTAGAAAAGTTTATAAGCACAATAAAACAATTCCTTCTACAGAAATAGATTTTAGTTTTTGTTAAAATGAGCAGATTAATTGTTATTACGTCAGGAAAAGGAGGAGTTGGAAAAACTACCACTGCGATAAATCTAGGTGCTGCAATGAATTATTTTAAAAAAAATGTTCTTGTCGTCGATGGAAATTTGTCCACACCGAACATCGGCGTTTACCTTGGCTCTTCAGAAGTTCCTGTAAATTTAAATCATGTTTTAGCGGAAAAAGCAGATTTAGAAGAAGCAGTTTACGAGCATGAATCAGGAATGAAAATACTTCCGTCTTCACTTTCTATAAATGAACTTAAAAAATTAAGACCTGAAAAAATTAAAGATTTCAGAAAAGATTTCAGAAAAATATCTGATTTTGTAATAATTGATAGCGCTGCAGGATTGGGAAATGAAGTATTGTCTGTATTTGATCTTGCTGATGAATTAATTATTGTAACAAATCCAGAAATTCCTGCAATAACAGATGCTTTGAAAGCAATAAAAATCGCGGAAAAAAAGAAAAAGAAAATTCTCGGTGTGATAATAACAAAGGTTCGTAAAGATAATATAGAGATGAGTCCTGAAGCAGTCAAAGAAATGCTTGAAGTCCCTATATTAGGAATGATTCCGCATGATTTGGATGTTTCACGCGCGTTGAACTTAAAAAATCCAGTGGTTTACAGTCATCCAAAAAGCAATGCGGCGCGCGCTTACAAGGAAATCGCAGCAAGAATAATAGATGAAAACTATGATTCTGAAAAAGACAAAGAAAGAATGCTCCGGAGACTTCTCAGAAAATTGGGTTTGATTGTTTAACTTTTTTCGTTGTAGGTATTTGTTTTCGCTCCAAAGTCACTCAAGTCTTTTTTAATAGATAACAAAAAAATTTTCTTTTATGTTAATAATCTTTGGATGGGCTTTTCGCGAAGCGAATTTTTGGGTGGGAATAATCAAATGTTAGTGAAGCAATTCAATTAACCCTGCTTCCAATTTCAATATCTTCAACTTTTACAATTTTACCAACTCTAACATCAAGCTTTTCCCAATCTGAAAAATTTATTGGAGGTTTCATATTTTCTTAAACAAAACTTCTGATTTTTTAATTTTGTCTGTTTTGAAAATTCTCTCAATTTTTTTCGCCGTTTCAGGAATGAAAATTCCCAGATAAGGATTTATTTTTCTGATTGATTCAATTAATTGATATAATATCTTTCTATCCGCCTCAGTATGTTCCCAAACCCTTATTTCTTGGGTATAACCATTACAGAAATCAATAAATTTAAAAATTTCGTCTAATGCCTTATCAAACTCGTAATTATCTAAATATTTTTCAATAAGTGATATAGTAGCTTCAAGAAATTGTGAAGGATATGATAAAATAAGAGGGAATACTTCTCCAAATTCTATTTTTAACCCCTCCCCTTCTTTTGGTCTTAGAATATACTCATTTTTTTTCTTATCTAAAACCTCTATCTTTAACTTACTTCCTCTTAATAATCTTTTTCGTTCATCATCCAAAGTCAGTGTAATAACCGGCTTTGTAATTCCATATTTTTCCGCCAGCGCACTTATTCTTAAGATTAAATTTCCCAACTTGTCCGCAAGTTCATTATTTCTTTTCTTCAAGAGCTCTTCTGAAAAATCTGAATCATCAAAAACACTGCATCTTAGCAATGAATATCTCACACTATCGCTCCCATATTTATTCACAAGTTCAATCGGGTCTATCACATTTCCAAGTGATTTTGAAATCTTTTTTCCCTGAAAATTCAAATAACCATGAACTAAAAGTTTTTTTGGCAAATCATAATCAGCAGAAATTAGGATTGAAGGCCAAATCACAGAATGAAACCAGTTTATTCCCTTCCCAATAACATGAACATCAACAGGCCAATTTCCTTCAGCGCCAGAAATGTAATTAATTAAAGCATCAAACCAAACATAAATTTTGAAATTTTTGTCTATTGGAGAATCAATTCCCCAGTCCAAATTTGTTCTTGAAACACACAAATCCTTCAAAGGTTCGTTTTTCAGTCTCGAAACAATTTCATTTTTTCTCTGCTCAGGAATTATGTAAGAATCAATAAACTTCAGCAATTTATCTTTGTATTTGCTCAACTTAAAAAAATAAGCTTCCTCAGATATCCACTCGGGTTTTATATCATGCTCAGGACACTTTCCATCAATTAAATCTTTCTCTGTTTTGAAGGCTTCACAACCAACACAATAAAGCCCCTCATATTCTCCTTTGTATATATCCCCATTGTCATAAATTTCCTTGAAAATTTTCTGTGAATTCAATTTATGTTCTTTTTCAGTCGTCTTGATAAATCTGTCATAATCAACATTAAGTTTTTTACACAATTCTACAAAAATCTTGGAATTAGAGTCAACAAATTTTTTCACAGGAATACCTTGTTCTTTCGCGGCTCGTGCATTTTTTTGAGCGTTTTCATCAGTGCCAGTTAAAAACCAAGTCTTTTCTCCTTTTGCCTTGTGCCATCGAACTAGAGCGTCAGCTAAAACTTTCTCGAATGCATGCCCTATATGAGGTCTCGCATTAACATAGTCTATCGCCGTCGTAACATAAAAATTTTTTGTCATGTAAAAAATTAAGAAATTAGATATAAAAAACTATCATTCTGGAAGCAGAAGTCTCTGAATCCCTCTGCCTTTCTTCGTTAGAATTTTGTCAGCAGATTTTAGCCTGTTATAAAAAACAACGGCATCTTTATCATTAATCCCCGGAATGATATCTTTAATGACTTTTATGTAATAAGAATCAGGAACTTCTCCTCCGAATTCAATATAAGCCCTCCTAACATCTTTATGCTTCCCCCTTATCCTTTCAAATTGTGTATAAGCTTTAGGATTCACTTGCTTAAATTCTTCTAATGCTAAAGTTATTTTTCTAACATAAGATACAGCCTCATCACTCCAACCCAATCTCAGAATTAAATTAGAATCTTTCAAAGCCTCTTTAACCTTCAACCTTTCGGCAGCTTCCTGCCCATATTTTTCAAACTTTCTTTTTGCTCTGTCACTTATTTTTCCCGTAACACTTGTTAGGAATTTATGAGTGATTATATTAACAGCGTAATCTTTCAGGTTCAGCTTCATATTTTTATTGAATATATAGTATATAAAAACTTAATGGTAGCACAACAAACTATTTAAATAAAAATGATTTTTATTAATAATGTTCAAAAGAAATGAATGCAAAAACTGTGGTGAGAAACTTGATAGAAAATATAGCTTCTGCCCTACTTGCGGAGAGTATTTGAAAGAGAAGAAAAAATCAAAAAACGATGGCCTTTTAGGAGATGATGATTTCTTGAATGAATTTGAGGATTATAATTCTCCAATATTAGGAGGAATTAGCGGGAGGATGATAAACAAAATGTTTGAAAGTGCAATGAAAATTCTGGAAAAAGAAATGAGAAAAGAAATTAAAAAAAACCCCGTAAACAAAGGTCCAAAAACAGAATACAGACTTTACATAAATGGAAGAAAAATAGAACCAAGAGAGCTATCAAACAACAAAAATCAAATAGAAGAAAAAGAAATAAAAGACCTTCCTAACAACATCTTGAAAAACTTTTCGGCGCTTCCAAGAAAAGAACCAAAAACTAACGTAAGAAGATTTTCAGATAAAATTGTTTATGAAGTAGTTGTTCCTGGTGTAAAATCAATAGAAGATATATCTATTATTCAATTAGAAAACAGTCTTGAAATAAAAGCCGTGACGAAAGGCAAAGCATATTACAAAATAATTCCAATCAACCTTCCCGTAATTGATTACGAACTTTCAGAGGGAAAACTTGTTCTTGAACTTGATAGCAAGGAATAAGGTAAATGAGCCTGCGAGGATTTGAACCTCGGACCCCTGCCTTATCAGAGCAGTGCTCTAACCGGGCTGAGCTACAGGCTCGCTTCATTTTTCTGTTCAAGACTGTAGCGACCAATCGGTTTTAACGATAGGGGTTATTGTAAGGGGATATGCCCCTCATGAGCTACAGGCTCGCTTAAAATCAAAACCAAATCCATTTATAAAATTGTCTAATTAAATTTAAAATCTTTCTTGAATTTCTTTATTGAATTCATGTAAGAATCTTGGCTTTCATCATACGCATTTTTTGTGTACTGCCAATTCCAAGACAAAACTTTAGGAGTTTTAAAGCCGAAAAAATCAAGCACTTTCCTCTGTATTTTAACCACATTTACTCCATTCCAATTTTGACCAACAAAAATAACACCGGCGTCAATATTTCCCAAAATATTATCTTCTTTAAGTGTTGAGTGCCTATTCTCAAGCCATGTAAGTCTTTCTATAAGTTTTTGATAAATCGCATTCGCCTGACCCCACCTTATAGAACCAAAAAACAAAACAGCATCAGAAGACAATAACTCTTTAGAAATTTTCCAGAGTTCATCATCTTTATTATTTATTGATGCATAACACCGATGACAACCAGACGGATTTTTTTTCTTATCTTTCAAAACAGCGTCTTTAACACCACAATTATTACCTTTAGAAGTAGAAACATTACCCTCACACATATAAATTTTTAATGTCGCAACTTCAATAATTTTTGATTTTTTTCCAAGTTTTTTGTTTATGTAATAGGCAAGTTGGGAACTTTTTGGAATTTCATGATTTCCAGCCCACCTATTAGAAGTTGTTAAAAGCAAAACATTTCTCTTTTTCTTCAGATAAGAGACCGTATCGTCCAACCTTTTTTTTGGCTGCATTTAAATATTTGTAAGTTTAGGTATAAATAATTATCCAAAAATAAAATTAAGAAAGTTTAAAAATGAATTTTTTCTATTCTTAACATGGCACACGGAATGTATCACTATATGAAAGAAGCATGGAAATCTCCAGATAGAAAAGTCTTGAGGGAAAGAATGATTCAATGGCGTAAAGACAATGCAGTGAAAGAAATTGACAAGCCATTAAGAATTGACCGTGCTAGAAACCTCGGCTACAAAGACAAAACAGGATTTGTAGTTGTAAGAGTCCGTTTAAGACGCGGAGGCCACAAGCGTTCCAGACCAAATAAAGGACGCAGAGGTAAAAGATTGCACACTAGAAAAAATCTAAAGATGAATTACCGCTGGATTGCAGAACAAAGAGCAGCCCAAAAATTCATGGACTTCGAAGTCCTAAACTCATACTTAATTGGAAAAGATGGATTTCATTATTTCTACGAAGTGATTCTTGTAAATCCAAATGCTCCGGAAATAAAAAACGATTCTACAATTTCATGGATTTCAAAACCCAGAAACAAAGGGCGTGTTTTCAGAGGTTTGACTAGCGCAGGAAAAAAATCCCGTGGATTAAGAAGCAAATCTCCAAACTTGAAAGTCCGTCCAAGCGCAAGAGCAAACAAGAACAAAGGAAAATAAACAAACTTAAAAATATCTTCTTCTTAGGAAGTAGATGGCCATAAATATTTTTTACTTCTCAGGAATTGTTGGATTATTGTTAATTATCGCTGGTGTTTTAATAAAAAAGAAAGACAGGAAAATAAGAGACATATTATACATTATTGGGGGAACATCATTAATAGCATACAGTTTCTACATAAAAGATGCCATATTCATAACCCTACAGATAGTTTTTGTGTTAGTTGCTGTATACGATTTAATATTACAAATGAATAAAGGAAAAGTAAGTGTAAAAAAACCACGGATGTCTTAACATGAAATACAAAAAGCTCGCTGAAATTTATGATGAATTATCTTCAACTACCAAACGTTTGGAAAAAATTGAAATTCTATCAAAATTCCTAAAAGAAATTGGCGAATCAGATAGAGATATTTTATATTTGTTGCTCGGAGATATTTACCCTGAACATGATGAAAAGAAAATTGGAATTTCAAGTCAGCTAGCAATAAAGGCGATTGCCAAATCAACCGGAGTAACAAACAGCGAAGTTGTGAATGAATGGAAATCTTTAGGTGATTTGGGAAAAGTAGCTGAAAAATTAAAAAAACAAAAAAGGCAATCAACTCTTTCTCAAAGTAACTTGACAACTGAAAAAGTTATTTCAAATTTGAGAAAACTCCCCGAGATGGAAGGAAAAGGAACTGTTGAAAAAAAAATCTCGCTTATAACTGAATTGCTGACTTCTGCTTCGCCTCTAGAAGCACTCTACTTGATTAGAATTGTAATTGGAGATTTAAGAATCGGATTGAAGTCGAGCACCGTTAGAAACGCTATTGCAAAAGCATTTTTCAAGGAAGAAGAAAAGAAAAATGCTATAGAGGAAATTCAAAATGCTTATGACATGAATCCTGATTTAGCATTAGTATTTGAACTTGCAAAAAAAGGAAAAAGATTTTCTATAGAACTAAAAGCAGGCAAGCCGATAAAAGTCATGTTGGCTCAGAAAGCAAACACAATAAAAGATGCATTTGAAAAAGCAGGAAAACCTCTCGCTGCTGAGTTCAAATACGACGGATTTAGAATGATGATAAATAAAAAAGACGGAAATATAACTTTATACACTAGAAGACTGGAAAATGTAACTAATCAATTTCCAGACATTGTTGATGTAATAAAAAAACACATAAATGGGAATTCATTCATTGTTGACGCTGAAGTAATTGGTTACAATCCCAAGACAAAAAAATATGTTCCATTCCAGGCAATTTCACAGAGAATAAAAAGAAAATATCATGTAGAAAGGCTTGTAAAAGAACTTCCTGTTGAAGTGAAAGCTTTTGACATTGTATATTTGAATGGAAAAAATATTATTAAAGAACCTTTTGAAAAAAGAACAGAGATATTAAAAAAGATCGTAAAAAATGAAAGATATAAAATAACAACTGCTGACCAGAAAATAACAGACAGTGAAAAAGAAGTCAGAGATTTTTACAATAAAGCAATAAAAGACAACCAGGAAGGTTTGATTCTAAAAAATTTGAAAGCTCCTTACAAACCAGGAAGTCGTGTCGGTTTCATGCTGAAGTTAAAAGAAGAATTGAGAGATTATGATTTAGTTATAACCGGCGCTGAATATGGAACTGGAAAGAGAAGTGGATGGATGTCGAGCTTCATCCTTTCATGCTTGGGAGAAAAAGATGGTGAGTTTCTAGAAATCGGAAAAGTAGGAACAGGAATAAAAGAAAAATTTGAAGAGCAAGAGGAAAAAATAGGAACTTCTTTCCATGAGTTAACGGAAATGCTTAAGCCTTTAATTACAAAAGAACACGGAAAAACTGTTGAAGTAAAGCCAAAAGTAGTCGTCGCTGTGACTTACCAAGAAGTTCAGAAATCTCCAAACTACAATTCTGGTTTTGCATTAAGGTTTCCAAGATTCACAGCTTTAAGAGAAGACAAACCTCTTTCAGAAATTACAACGCTGAATGAAATCAAAAAAGATTATGAAAATCAAAAGAAGGATTTCAAATATAGTTAAAACTTCTCATGACATTCATATTTAATTTACTAATGAAAAAATTTATGGAACCAGTAAATTTAATTACTTCTTTAGGAGGAAGGTCGCCCATTTACATAACTCGCTTGACAAGATATGGGGTAGCTGGTGGGCTTACTCTTGTTCTTGACATAGTTTTGTTATTCATTTTAGTGGAATTTTTAGGAATATATTATCTCTTAGCTGCTGGAACTACATACGTAATAGCACATTCAACAAACTACTTTATTCAAAGAAATTGGGGGTTTAAAGAATCAAAATCGCATGTGTTTAAAGGATATGTGTATTTCATCTTTTTTGGCATTTTGGGAATTTTTTTGACAGTATCTTTGCTAGCGGTTGCTGTTGAGAAACTTGAACTTAATTATTTACTTGGAAGATGGTTTGTATCTATTTTTGTGGGGCTCGTCTTGTTTGTCTTAAATTATAACATCACATTCAAGATGGGAAAAGAATTATCTCATTTATTCAAACGTGTGAAGAAGAAAAAATAAATCTCTCGAAGCCTTTATAAAGCCACTTCCTTTATAAATACCAGTTATTAAAATGACAGCAAAATCTGTTGGAAATTATAACATACAAAACATTGTCGCAACGACTTCTCTCGAAAAGCCAATTCCTCTTGTTAAATTGTCAAGAACTTTACCAAATACAGAGTACAATCCAAAAACTTTTCCGGGTTTAGTTTTAAGAGTGAAAGAGCCAAAGTCGGCAGTTTTAGTTTTCTCTTCGGGAAAACTTGTATGCACAGGAACAAAATCAATAGTTCAAGTCAAAAAAGTGATAGGTGTTGTAATAAAGCAATTAAGAAAAATAAATGTTAAAATAACTGTGAAGCCAAAAATTACAGTGCAAAATATTGTGGCTTCAGGAACAATAAACTTGAAACTCAACCTAAACTTTCTTGCTTTGGAAATGGAAAACACAGAATACGAACCAGAACAATTTCCAGGGCTTGTATATAAATTGGCAGAACCAAACGCGACATTTCTTCTTTTCAGTAACGGAAAACTTGTATGCACAGGAACAAAAAATAGAAACCAGCTTGAAAACTCCATGAACCAGTTGCTGAAAAACGTCAAGGCAACTATAAAAAATCACTGATTTTTTATTTGGATTCTTTTCTTAAAATAGAAGCCCGCTCAATATCAGTTAAATTTATTTTTTCTTCAGTTTGATATAAATAAATTCCATTGAGTATATTTCCATTAAACTCTACATAAGATTCATTAATTCTATAAGTTCCTTCGTCAACTCTTCTCACATCACCCATATTCCCATTCATTGGCCCTTCATATTGCAAATATCTCCTTTTAACCTTACCCCCATATTTTATAGCCAATCCAGATTGATTAAGTTCTGCGATTGTTTCAAACTTCATTAATACAACTTGTTCTGGATCTTGACCTAGAGATTCTTCTAAAACAATATCATAATGATCTGGACTTTCTGGATGATTAGTATGCCTCAATACGGCAAATCTAAGCGAATTCATAACTTTAGTTTAATCCATTAATTTATAAAGATTTCTATAACATTTCAAAAACAATCTTTTTCCCACAACAAACTATAAAAATCAGTACTTTTTACCCTTATCATGGAAAAGAGCGGAAGAAGTAAAGAGGAATTTATAATAGAGGCGAAGAATTTTTTTGATTCTTACAAAACAGATTTCGGGGAATATCTAAGAAAAGGAAATAATGTAATATTCATTGACTTCATGAAACTCTCGGAATTTTCAAGCGCTCTCTCGGAAGAAGTGCTCGCAAATCCCGAAGAAACTCTCGCAGAAATAGAAGCTGCTATAGAAGAATCAGGGCTAATCATAGGAAACATAAGGGTCCGTCTTTACAATCTTCCTGAAAGCCAGCAAATAGACATCAGGAACATCAGGTCAAAACACATTAACGAATTCGTCGTAGTTGAAGGAATCATCAGGCAATCAAGTGATGTAAGACCCCAAGTAGTAAACGCAACATTTGATTGCCCTTCATGTGGGACAAACATCTCTTTATTGCAGATGGAAAAAAAATTCATAGAACCTTCAAGATGCTCGTGTGGAAGAAGAGGTGGTTTTAAATTAATCAAAAAAATAATGGTTGACACCCAAAGACTTGTAATTGAAGAATCTCCAGAATCGCTCTCAGGAGGCGAACAGCCAAAAAGAATAAATGTTTTCGTAAAAGAAGATTTAGTCGAGCCAAAGATGGAAGAAAAAACAACTCCCGGAAGTAGGATAAAAGTCATCGGTGTTTTAAAAGAAGTTCCTGTTCCTTTAGCGACAGGGGGTTTATCAACAAGATACGAACTTGCACTTGAAGCAAACAATATAATACCTTTAGAAGAAAACTTTGAAGAATTTGAAATAAGTGAAGAAGATGAGAATAAAATTATTGAACTTTCAAAAGACCCTCAATTATTCAACAAATTTTCGCAAAGCATTGTTCCAAGTGTATGGGGTTACGACGAAATTAAAAAAGCTTTAGTATTACAGATTTTCGGTGGTGTAAGAAAAACTCACGCAGATGGGCAAAAAAGAAGAGGAGACATTCACGTTCTTTTAATCGGAGATCCCGGAGTTGCAAAATCTAGTACTTTAAAATTCATGGCGGAAATTTCTCCAAAAGGACGTTATGTCGTCGGTAAAAGCGCAAGCGGAGCAGGTTTAACTGCGACAGTTGTAAGAGATGATTACCTCCGCGGTTGGTCCTTAGAAGCAGGCGCAATGGTTCTGGCAAACAAAGGACTTGTTTGCATAGATGAATTGGAAAAAATGGACGCACAGGAAAGAAGTTCGATGCATGAAGCAATGGAGCAGCAAACAATAACAATTAGCAAAGCAAATGTACAGGCAACTTTAAGAGCTGAAACCTCTGTGCTCGCAGCAGCAAATCCAAAACTCGGAAGATTTAACCCAGATGAATCACTGTCAAGTCAATTTGACCTTCCAGTAACTCTGATAAACAGATTTGATATAATATTTCCATTAAGAGACATCCCAGATAAAGAAAAAGATAGAAAAATTGCGCGCCACATTCTGGACGAGCATAACAAGGAAGGAAAAACAATGATTGTTCCAAAAGAACTTTTTAGAAAATACGTAGCGTATTCAAAACAAAAAATAAATCCAAAATTAAGCGAGGAAGCAATTGAAGAAATTGAAAAATTCTACATTGAATTGCGTAGCAGCGCTGTTTCAGCCGAATCGCTGAGACCAATTCCAATTTCACCTAGACAGCTAGAAGCACTGATTCGTATGAGTGAAGCTTCTGCAAAACTCCGTCTTGATAACACAATAACAAAAAATGACGCGAAAATTGCAGTAGGTATAATGAATTCATATATGATGCAAGTCGGCTATGACCAAGAATCAAAAGCTTTTGATATCGATAAAATAGGAGGAACAATGACTGGTTCAAAAAGAAACAAAGTCTTTATGCTCAGGACAAAAATAACAGAGATGGAAGAAAGAATGGGAAAGCTCATTCCATTAGAAGAATTGGAGAGAGAACTTGAAGGAAGATTAAAAAAAGACGAAATAGACGACGCTTTGATTGAATTAGTAAAAAACGGAATAATATTTGAACCAAAAAAAGGTTACATTCAAAAAATGGGTTAAAATGGACATAAAAGAATTTTTAGAAATACAGAGAGAATTTGACAAGAAATATTTGGAACACAAAAATTTGCCAGTCCCAGAACAGATTAGGCATATAACTTTACACATTGGAAAAATGATTGGAAAATTTTCAACATATTGTGAACAACAAGAGCATGGAGTAAGCTATGACTTAACACAAATAATAAACGAAGCTATTCCTGATTTGCTGATGCACTCACTAAGATTATCAAATCTACTTAATGAAGATTTAGAAGAATTGTATAAAGACAGATTGGAAATATTAAGAAGAAAAATTGAAAAATATGAAGGATAATCTAAAATGCCAGATGAAAAATTCAAACGAAACATTGCGTATAAGTTAAGAATAGGCAGCATTCTAATCAAGAAGCCAGTTATAGAAAATGAGAGGTTTGGTTTTCTTGAATTAGGGAATTTAAAAGTTCGAAGAGTTAATGTTATTGCCAGTGTAGTTGAAAAATACGAAAGCGAAGGAGAAAAAAAATTTGTTTTTGTAAAAATAGACGACGGCTCAGGACAAATAAGCCTAAAATTATTCGGTGACGACGCTGAAAAGCTCAAAGAACTGTCGCTCGGAGACACGATAATCATAATTGGTTCCTTAAGATATTTCAACGATGAAGTTTACATCTCACCAGAAATAATAAAAAAACAGGATCCAAAATATCTATTATTAAGAAAACTTGAAACTGAAAAACAGGAAAATAACATTTCTACAATTAAAAAAGATTCATTGGAGCAAAACCAAAATTTTTCAATAAAAAATAAAGTAATTGAAATAATAAAAAAATCAGAAGAAAACGGCGGTATAGAAATCGCGGGAATTTCTCCAAAAATCAATGAGGCAAATGAAAAAGTCAGCAAAGAAGTCCTAAAATTAATTGAAGAAGGGCTTGTATTTGAACCACGTCCTGGAATTGTAAGATGGTTGGGTTGAAAAACGCGGAAAATTATTTGTTAAGAGTAAAAGAAAAATTCGGGAAATATTATGAGAGAATTGGAGTCAACCTTGATGACTTTCTCTAGAGACTATAATAAAGCCTCCCAAGAACTCGTTTGTTTCTTTCTTCAATAGAAATTTGTTTCCTTATTTTTCTCAAATCATTGACTATCCTCAAACCTTCTTCAGAAGAAAATAAATGATATGCATCAATCCCGTTCATTTTTCTACTCTCAATCCAGCCAAGAATAAATACCGGCGAGTATCCCGTAGAGTTTGGGTTAGACAATTCTTCTGGTTGATATGTATAAGTGATACCAACAGGAGAAGAATATCTGTCCTCAATTTCAACAAGAATTTTTCTTGTGTTTTCAAAAACACTCTTCTCTAAATTCCCATTATCCAAATTTTTATCTCCAAGTAATTTGGTGATCATAGGATTTGCTTGAATCAATCCAAGAATATAATTTATTTCTCTTTTTTTTATACTAGAATTTCTGTTTACTTCCGAATAAAGTCTATCCCTTAATTTATTTTTACCCATTAAAAATAAAGTTTTGAAGGGTTTTTAAAAATTGTTGTATTAACCTAGACATTACTTCTTCCCAAAAATTCTTTTGAAGAAACCGGTTTTGTTTTGTTTCTCAAACCAGTATGCAGCCAATATCAAAACCACCAATCCTAAAAGTGAAATCGCAAACCTCCACAAATCGCTTGCATAACTCCAGTAACCTCCTGCCCCCCAGATAAATGTCCCAACTCCACCAGCCATTAATCCAACTCCAACACTCTCAAGCGCAAATATTACATTTCCCAAAATAATCACAATAACCCCAAGAGGAATTGAAGCCAAGAATCTTTTCTTACTGTTTTCTTCCATCGCATCATTATAAAGATCATAACAATTCTTTCCTGTCAAAGCAATTTCACATTGATTTAGTTTATCAAAACTCGTCACAGCATCAGGACCACAACCAGAACCACACTCATTGAAAATACACTCACCATCTTGTATTTCATAAAGTTCAACACAAATAGAAGGACATATTTGCTCTTCCCCATTTACCATTTTTGGGAATCTTTCAGAGCCACAAAAATCTTCATACTGTGGCTGCGGAAAAAACACACTGATTCCGTAAATAGTCACAAATAAAGTCAGAATAAAAATTCCAATTCCAATAACAATGTGCCTCAAATTCATTGGAGTGTAAAGCGTAAAAGATTTATAAAGTATTCCGTGGCAATATTTCTATGGAATACGAAAAACTTCTTGAAGAAGCATACAAGAAAGTAAAGCAAGTATCTAAAAAAGATAGTGATAGATTTGAAATCCCAAAAATTCAAGGTTATTTTGAAGGTAAAAAGACGATTATCACAAACTTTTTCCAGATTGCAAGTTATATCAGACGTGACGAGTCTCACTTCCAAAAATTCATCCTTAAAGAACTCGCAACTTCGGGGCAAAAAGAAGGAGATAGGTTAGTTTTGAATATAAAAGTTCCAAGCGAGAAAATAAATCAAAAAATAAATGACTATATCAAAGAATTTGTCACCTGCAAACAATGTGGAAAACCAGACACAGAATTATTAAAAGAAGATAGACTAGCATTTATTCATTGTTTAGCATGTGGTGCAAAACACAGCGTAAGAAGCAAGATTTAACAGACTTACATAAGTTTTTCGATTTTTTTAAATATTTTATAAATCTTTGTTATAAAATAATTTTAAATGTTATTAACAATAAACCTTATAAACTAAAAAAACTAAATTTTTTAGGAGGTAAAAAATGGTTCAAGCATATTGTGTTAAATGTAAAGCAAAAGGAAGAGAAATGAAAGACCCAAAGATTGTCAAGACTTCAAGAGGCGGATTTATGGCTCAAGGTCCATGTAGTGTTTGTGGTACAAAAATGAGTGCTATGATGTCTCAAGAAAACGCAGAAAAGGCAATCAAATCTGGAGCAAAAAAATCTTATTAATTTACAATGTTTGCAAGGATTATAAAATCCTATCGAGATATAGTCGCTGTCTGCGACGAAGATTTACTCGGAAAAAAATTCTACGAAGGAAATTTCCAGCTTGACATAAAAGAGAGTTTTTTCAACGGAAAAGATTCTTTAGAATTAAATGAAGAAAAATTGGTTGAATTTCTAAAACAAATGTCAGTAGAAGACGCGACATTTAATATTGTTGGAGAAAACTCAATAAAATCGGCGATTAAAGCTGGAATTATTTCTGAAAATCAGGTAAGAAAAATTTCAGGCACTCCATTCACAATTGTTCTTTTATGAGTTTCCATTCTTTAAGTATTGCTTTTCTTTTCCCATCAATTATTTCATAAGTAATATTATACATTTTTATGACTTTACCATTTTCTTTTATTTCACCATACGCACTTTCTACCCGCATTCCATTATTAGCTAATGATTCAAGTCCTTTATTTGCACTTTCCAAATTTTCAAGACCACAATGAAAATGACTTTCACCAGATAGTAATTCAAAATAGAATTCAAAACCCATTTATTTATTTGGAGATTAAATTTATAAACATTATGAAATCAAAGTATATATGAATAAAAATAATAAAAGTAACAATGAAAATGAAGAGGAACAGCAAATCACAAGGGTAAAACTTCCTAGAAAAGGAGAAGTTATAGGAATTATAGAACAAAGACTTGGAGGAAATAAAATGATGGTGCGTTGTCTCGACGGCAAAAATCGTAATTGCCGTGTTCCTGGAAGATTAAAAAGAAAACTTTGGTTACGCCCGGGTGATGTGGTTATTATAGAAATGTGGGAGCTAGATTATGAAAAAGGAGATGTTATTTTCAAATATCGACCTAATCAAATTGAATGGCTCAAAAAAAATAATTATCTCGAAAAAGAAACAATTGAGTTTTGATTTTTATTTTCTCTTTCAATTATTTTATCAACATCTCTTATTGCCTGCTTTGAATTTCTGAATAAAACTCCGTGAATTCCAACTTTTTCAGCACCTTTGACATTTGGTTTTTTATCATCAATAAAAATTGCTTCTCTAGGTTTTACATGTAATTTTTTCAGAGCAATTTCATAAATTTTTCGATTTGGTTTTCTGGTTTTAACTTTGTAAGAATAAATTATAACAGAAAAAATCTCTTGAAGATGATATTTTTTTGATAGGTAAGAACCATGTAGATTTCCCGTATTTGAAAGCAGCGCGATTTTGTATTTTTTCTTTATTTTTCTGGCGAAGAATATCATTTTTTTATTCGGCCAAAAAATTGTTTTCCATAAATTCTCAAAATCACTTATTGGAATTTTCTTTCCTAACTCTTTCTCAGCAATACCCCAATATATTTTTGGAGAAGATTTTAATTCATAAGAAACATTAAACTCTTTGTTTTCATTTAAAAAAGCAAAAATCTTTTCCTTTGGAACTCTAATAAGTCTGGACATTTTTCTGGCAGCAATCATGTGATTATAAAAAATCAAGACACCACCCAAATCAAAAATCACAGCTTTTATCATTACAATAAAATGCAAAAGTATTTTAAAAAGATATTCTATTTACAATCATGAAAAGATTAATATCTGAAAATCCAAGGAAAGTCCTAAAGGCAAAGGCAAAGTTTGAGAAAGAACTAAAGGTAAAAGTGTCTATCAAGGAAAAAGAAATTCATATTGATGGTAAGCCTGAAGATGAGTACTATGCTGAAAAAATTGTTGACGCAATAAACTTAGGTTTTCCAATAGAAAAAGCATTCCTCTTAAAAGAAGATGAATTTGTACTTGAAATTTTAAACATAAAAGATTACACAAAAAGAAAAGATTTAGGAATGATAAAGGCGCGGATAATAGGAACAAAAGGCAAAACTCTTCGTGTTTTAAGTGAATTGACAAAATGTTATTTTCAAGTTAAAGACAGCCAAGTTGGAATAATCGGAGATGTTGACAATATAAAAAACGCCGGAGAAGCAGTTGTTTCTATAATAAAGGGCTCAAAACACTCAAAGGTTTACAACAGAATTGAAAAACATAAACCAGAACCTATTTTTGATTTGGGCCTGAAGAAAAAATGAAACGTCCCGGGTAGGACTCGAACCTACGACCCCATGATCGCTGCAATTTTCAAAATTCTAACAGTCATGTGCTCTACCTGCTGAGCTACCGGGACATGATTTGAGAAAAAGAAAAACGTATTTAAAGGTTTTTAGTTAAATCTGGCTCGTTAAATCTCTGGCAACTTTTTCAATATTTTCTGCATTGCACAAAGTTCGTCCGACAATTCCATGAAATCTCTTTCCGGCAGCTTTTGCAGCTTCTGAAAGATTCCCACCTTGCTCTATAAATCCAGGAGCATAAAATGTTGGAGAGATTCCTTTTTGTTCAATCGCTTTTCTGATTTTCTTTATGTCATTAGGCCTATTTCCTGGAACAACAAAATTCCTAACACCTAAATCAGCTGCATTCAAGTACATTTCCATTATTGCCTCGTCAGCAATATATCCTCCTTCACTCCTCAAATATTTAGGATGAGTCATCAATCCTCCTACGATTACTCCTAAACCCCTCTCAAAAGCAGCTTCAATCCATGCTTTTTCTGTTTCAGGTCCTGACTGCGGAAATAAAATAACTGCATCAATTCCTGAAACCCAACATATTCGTGCAAAATTTTCCCCTATATCAGGAATATCAGTTCCTGCCTTTTGATGATCGTAAATTATCGGCTTGTCAGAATATTTTCCTATTACATCCACAACAGAAGAAAAACCATATTTCAAACCTAATTCAAATCCTATTTTATATCCGCCGATTTTTTCGATATTTGAAGTATTTTTAACAATTCTTTCCAAATCTTTCAGACTTGAAACATCGCAAGCGGGAATAACACTTCTTTCAATAGGAATAATAGAGTCTTTAGGCATCATTTATCTCTTCTCAAAATCTTTTTTTACTTCATCAGTTCCATAATCAAGCAAATATTTTTTTATTCTATGTGCCTGAGGATTCATGTTTTTTTCAATCAAGAAGTCATAAACATCCAATGCAGAAATCATAGGCTTAACTGGAATTCCTGTTTCCCTGGAAAATTTAGCAATTGCATTTTCTCCATTGGAATTGACTTCCTGTCTGTCTATAACAACAAGCAGTGAATTAAATATTAAATTGTCAGCCATTTTATTCAAGAGATTTAATGCATCATATTTTGTACCGCCGTCGGTAAAAACATCGTCAACTAATGTGATTTTGTCTCCATCTTTTATTCTAGCGCCAATTAAAACTTTTTTCTGTAAATCTTCTCCTGTGGCTTCGCCATGGTCTTTTTCTTCCTTTCTATAAGTTGAATAACTAACTTTCCCGTATACGGGTGACTGAATTGCTATAACGGTTGCAACAGCAAGAGGTATTCCTTTATATGCAGGACCAAATACAATATTAGTATTTAGGGGAACTTGTTTTGCAAATGATTCTCCAATTACATTTAAACTTTGTCCGTCATTTAAATCACCTACATTAAAAAACCAAGGAGACACTCTTTTATTTTTTAACATATATTCTCCATCAACTTTTAAAGTTCCTTTATTGAATAATAAATCCAAAAAGATTTTTTGATAATCATCCATAAAGTTCAAATAAGAAACTTGTATATAAGTATTATTAAATTATAGTATATGCTTTGGAAAATGAAACCAATTAAAAAAACGAAAGTTATCGTCGCAATGTCAGGAGGCGTCGATTCAAGTGTCGCCGCATTATTAATGAAAAAACAAGGGTTTGATGTAATTGGAGTTTTCATGAAAAATTGGAGTGATAGTAAAAATGAGATTGGAGAATGTAATTGGAAAGATGAAAGAAAATATGCAATTCAAATAGCACATAAACTAAAAATTCCATTAATCACATTGGATTTTGAAAAGCAATACAAAAAGGAAGTTATAGAAAAAATGTTTCATGATTACTATTCAGGAAAAACCCCAAATCCAGACATTGATTGCAACTACAAAATAAAATTTCCACTTTTGCTAAGGACGGCAAAAAAACTAAATGCTGAATATTTAGTTACAGGACATTACGCAAGAATAAGAAAAGATAAAAAAGGTAAATTCGAACTCTTCAGAGCTAAAGATGAATCAAAAGACCAGAGTTATTTCTTATATAGAACAAAGCAGAATGAATTGAAAAAACTTATTTTCCCAATAGGAGATTATACAAAAAAGCAAGTCAGAGAAATTGCAAAAAAAGAAAATTTTCCAAATTTTGACAAGAAATCAACAGTAGGAATTTGTTTTGTTGGAAAAGTCAACATGAAAAAATTCCTTCAAAAGAAAATAAAGGCAAAACCAGGAAAAATCCTTAATCACGAAGGGAAAGTGATTGGAGAACACGACGGAATTTATTACTATACAATTGGTCAGAGATTAGGTGAAAAAAATGGGATTAAAATTTTAAAAAACAGTGATAATGGAAGTATCAAAAAATGGTATGTTGCAAAAAAAGATTCTAAAAAAAATATAATAATCGCCGCTCCAGAAGGACACAAACTACTTTGCAGAAAAGAAATTTTCATAAAGAATCCCTTTTGGATAAATAAAGATGAGGTTGAAAAGTTAGTTGGTAAAAAAGTTAATAATAAAATAAAATCGATTGTATATAGTGATAAAAAAGAAGGGTGGATGGTCGGGGCTGTGGAAGGTGGGACTAACTTCAAAGATTCTAAACTCCGCGCAAGAATCCGCCAGTTAGGAAAACTAATCCCTGTAAAGATTTTTCGAACACCAACAGCACGAAAATTCCGCGTATCACTTAACAAACCAGTAATAGGAATAGCAAATGGGCAGGCAATTGTTCTCTACAAAGGTGAAAAAGTTCTCGGAGGCGAAGAAATTGCTTTTGAATAACAATAATTTTTATAAACTTTAAATAAATATTTTTATCATGAAATCTAGAAAAGCTGATAAAATAGTACAGGGGTTTAGTGATAATTTCGAATACTTTGATGAAAATTATGAAAATTTAAGAATAGAATATCCTGACGAATGGGTCGCGATATATAATAGAAAAATAATAGGTCATGGAAAAAACTTAATAAATTTACTTGAAGGTTTAAGTAAGAAAGAAATTGATACAAGAAAAGTAATTACACGGAGAACTTATTTTAACGAAAAAAGACCAACATTAACCCATTATGCCGCCTAAAAAACTTAAAAACATTTTTAATCTCTTTTTTCCTTCCTTGTTTTATATTTACATTAACTCGGCTGCCTTCGGGCGGATGGGTTGGGAAATAAATAGTGAAGGAAAAAATGGACTTAGATAAAGCAATCCACTCAAGAACAAGTGTTAAGAAATTCAAGAGCAAAAAGCCAGATTGGAGAGACATAATAGAGTGTATCGACGCTACACGCTATTCTCCAAAAGCAGGAAAAAACTTTACATTAAAATTCATTCTAGTTGATGATAAAAATAAAATCAAAAAAATTACAGAAGCATGTCAACAGGATTTCATCGCGGATGCAAGTTATGTTTTAGTTGTAATTTCCGACCATTCCAGACTAAAAAACTCATTCGGTAATGAATTTGGAAAGAAATACGGGAAGCAGCAGGCAGGAGCAGCGATAGAAAATTTTCTTCTGAAAATCACTGAAAAAAATCTCTCAACATGCTGGATAGGTTTCTTTACAGAAAAACAAATCAAAAGGGAATTAAAAATTCCTGAATCATCAAATGTTGAAGCAATATTTCCAATAGGATTTGGTTTTGGAAATCAAAAAAAGAAAAATCCAATAGATTTGGACAATATCCTTTATTTCAACCAATATGGAAATGTAAAGATGAAAAGTCCAAAAGGATTTGTTGATTAATGTTAAATTGAGGTATAATTAACTACTTCATAGTTTATACTTATAGATACTTTTATAAGTGGTTTTTCATCTCTTTTTCTATGCAAAGAAAAATACAAGACAGACAGAGAGAAAGAGCATGGGAAATGTATGAAACAGGAGATAGTATAACTGATATTGCTAAATCTATAAACATATCTTATACTTCTGCATGGGGTCTTACAGAAGGCAGAAGACAAGGTACAAAAAGGTTTCAAGAATTTAAACGAATATATGGAACATCTTGCTGTAAAAAAAGGTTTCAAGAATCGTAGCGAATATCAAGAACATCTTGCTGTAAAAAAAGGTTTCAAGAATCGTAGCGAATATCAAGAACATCTTGCTGTACAAAAAGGTTTCAAGAATCTTAGCAAATATCGAGAACATCTTGCTGTAAAAAGAAGTCAAAGACATACGAATAAAGAGTTAAGCGACTTAATAAAATATAGTTTGAAGAAACTAGGAAAAAATCAAACATGGCTTGCAGAACAGATAGGTGTGACACGACAGACGGTTTCGTCATATATACATGGCAAAAATATTCCTTTGGAAGAAACATTGAGTTTATTATTTTCCACTCTTGAGATAAAAAGAAAACCAAAAAGCCTTGATGAATTGGTAGAAGAATAATTTAGTTTACACAAGACAGCTTAATCATCTCTAACCATCTATTATAAAAATAACTGAGCATGGCGAAGAGAATTTTTTCAGATTTCCAAATAGTTCTAAAAATAAAAATAATAAGAAAGCCGGCCAAAATTGGACGGCTTCAGAAAAATGAATTTATCTCCAGACCTCTATACCAAGATCAGAGATTTCTTTTGATACAGGGAATGCTTTGTCTTCTGTTGCTCTACCCATTATGTATGGACTCTTCACACCAGTCATGATTGTTATAACCCTTACTCTTCCTTGAAATTCTTTGTTGATTCTTGCTCCGATGATAACATTCGCATCCTGGCTTAAATTTTCAGAGACTAATCTTCCGACAGCCTCAAATTCTTCAAGCTTCATATCAGGACCGCAAGTAACGTGGATTAAAGCTCCATCTGCACCTCTATAATCAACATCAAGCAAAGGATGAGTCAAAGCCTGTTTTACAGCTTCGTTAACTCTATCTGTTGTGTCAGCTTCCCCGATTCCAATAACAGCAACTCCTCCACCTTTCATTATTGCTGAAACGTCTGCATAATCCAAGTTAATCAAACTTGGCAATGTAATTGTCTCAACAATTCCTTTAATCATTGTAGAGATAAGTTCGTTTGCAACAGCGAATGCCTGCTCAATTGGCAATTGGCCTGCGATGTCAACAAGTCTGTTGTTGTCAAGAACAATGCAAGTGTCTGTTTGGTCTCTCAATTCTTGAAGCCCAAATTCTGCCTTGTCAATTCTTGCTTTTTCAGCCTCGAAAGGCATTGTTACAATACCTATGACTACAGCACCTGATTCTTTTGCTATCTGAGCAACAACTGGAGCAGAGCCTGTTCCTGTTCCTCCTCCAAGTCCTGCAACAACCCAAACCATATCTGCACCAGAAACCATCTTTTTGATTTCAGCCATAGTTTCTTTTGTAGCTTCTCTTCCAACCTGAGGCTTTCCACCAGCTCCAAGACCACGAGTTAATTCCTTTCCGATTAGGATTTTGTCATCAGCCTTTGTAACACTTAAGTGAAGAGCATCAGTATTTATTGCGTAAACAGTTGCGCCGTTTATTCCTTTATTATAAAGCCATGTGACTGCATTGCCACCCATTCCTCCACAACCAACAACCTTGATGTTAGCCTTTCCAGCTTTCAACTCATCAAAGTTAATGCTATGTGTTGCTGTATTCTGTATAGCTTCTTTCGCAAAATCTAATACCATGTTTTTTCATTAACCTCCTTTCAGTTGTTTCCAAAAAATCTTTCGTCGAAAGATTTATATATGTGTCATACTTAACACTATTAAAATAGAATTCAGACAATACAAAGATTAATTTATTCAATCCCCCAATTGAATAAACTAATGTAATAAAAAACTGAAGAACTTGTTCTTTAAAAATATTTCTATACTCTAGGAAAATATTTTTTTGAGTGTTAAGTGATTAAAAATATTTTTGTGGACTAAAAAATTAGCTTCCTGATAGTGAATCAATAACAACACCATCTAAAACATACAACCTTTTTGTCTCAGAAAAATTTCCATCCCTGTCTTTAGCATAAATAAAAAAATAATTTTCACTTCCGTTAAATACTTCATCAGGCATTCTAAACTCAGATCTTTCTTGGTTAACATAATATGCTTCTAGCTGAGTTAACCTGCTTTCATATCTAACATATGCTTTCATTCCTGGAGCTAAATTATCTTTAAACCCAACATTTTTTACACCATGAAATTCAAAAACAGGAGAATTAGGATTTCTTTCTGTTACAAGATTGTCTTCTAAGTTTGCTGGCTTCACCGTATTTTCGTGCATTTGATATCCAGTTTTAAATCCAATACCAGCACTCAAAAGAGCTATAGAACCAAACAAAACCAATTCTATCTTATTCATTTAATTCAAAAAGATTTATCCTTTTTATAGATTTATATTTGAAAATAATATCATTCTTTTTCCATAATTTCTGCGTTGAGATTTTCCTCGCTACAAAGAGTTTTGAATTCTTTTGCGTCTTCTTCTGTTCCGACGATTGTTCCATAATGCATAGGAATTGCAATAAATGGTTTTATCAACTTCGCAGATTCTGCAGCTTCTTCTGCATTCATCGTGAACCTTCCCCCAACAGGGAGCAAGGCAACAAGTTTCTGACCTTCATGTCTAAATCCTGTGAGTGTTTGCATTTCAGGAATCAAATCAGTATCGCCTGCATGATAAATTAAAACATCGTTCATCTTAATTAAATACCCCACCCAAGCTTCTTCTTTCGGATGAAACGGTTTGTCAATATTATATGCCGGCAGCGTCGTAATTCTCACATTTTTAAAAACAAACTCCTGCGATGGTTGAATAATCTCCATCTTTATCGGTGTTTTTATTCTCGCAAGTTTACTCTGGCAATCAGCAGGAAGAATTATTTTCGTTCCCTCTTTCACAACTTTTTCTATATCTGCGATGCTGCAATGATCGTAATGGCTATGAGTCAGCAAAATCAAATCAGCTTTTTCAGTCCTGTCTTTTATATTATAAGGGTCAATGTAAATCACATGCGAATTCTTAATCATAAAACCAGCGTGCCCCAACCACTTTATTTCTGTATCACCAACTTTCATAAAAGCAAGAAAATTCCAGTGTTTTAAAGACTTTTGATGATTAAGGCTTTGTCTAACAATTAATCTCTGTTTAAAATCTCATCACCCATTGCGTTCGCTTTTATGGTGGGTGAGATAGTGTTAATGTAAATTTTGTTTTGGTATTAATAATTTTATGAGGGGGAAATTGAAAGTAATTGAGCAACGACGAGAGAATTATCAACTAAGCTTTTCAAAACTTCGCGCAATCTGCAACATCTTAGTATCTTGAAATTTATCGCAGATTATCTGCATTCCAACAGGAATTCCTTGAATTTTGCCGGCAGGAATGCTTAATGAACAATTTCCTGTCAAATTTGAGGGAATAGTTAAAGTGTCGTAAGAATACATTTCCTCGACGGTAATCTTCTCTCCGATTTTATGAGGTAATTTTGGAACTGTTGGAATAATAATACAATCAACTTTCTTAAATGCTTTTGTAAATTCTTCTGTTACGAGTTTACGAACTTTCAATGATTTATTATAATATCTTCCATGATGCTCTGCTTTTGTTATTTCGCTTCCTCCGAGAATTCTTCGTAAAACTTCAACTCCTGCACTATTTTCAATTTTCATTCCATAGCGCCTTCCATCAAACTTCCTTGTTCCTGAAAAAAATTCAACGTAAACCAGAGGATAATAAGTCTCAACCATCAAGTCGACATATTTCATATTTATTTTTTTAACATCCCATTTATATTTTTTTACTGCTTCTTGTATCTTCCTGTCAACAATTTCCTGAATTCTTTTGTCTTGAATTTTAAAATTCACAACTCCAATTGTGAGATTTTTGGGGGTTTTTTCTATTTCTTTTAGATTAATCTTTCCGCTTTCTGATATTGAATCATACTCATCTTTTCCATAAATAACATCAAGCAAAATCGCTGCGTCTTCAACATTTTTTGCAAAAGGACCAATCTGATCTAAACTCATTGATAAATCAATCAAACCATACCTGCTAACAGAACCGTAACTCGGCTTGACTCCAACTACACCACAATGGCTTGCAGGGTTTCTTATACTTCCCCCTGTATCAGAACCAAGAGTGAAGTCGCAGAATCCTGCACTTACAGCAGCCGCACTTCCGCTACTGCTTCCCCCAGTAATTAATTGATTATTAATTGGATTTCTCGTCGGTCCGAAGGCAGAATTTTCTCCACTGCTTCCACAAGCAAACTCGTCCATATTTGTAATTCCAATAATTAATCCATCTTCTTCTTTTATTTTTTTGATAACAGAAGCATCATAAGTTCCTTTATAATTCTCCAAGGTCTTCGAAGCACAACTGATGTTTAAACCTTTAACATTAATATTGGCTTTAACTGCAATTACTTTTCCAGCTAATTTACCAGCGGATTTTTTAGAAATTTTCTCATCAATTTTTTTCGCTTCTTCAATAAGCTCTTCTTCGTCCCTCAACTGCAAAAATGCATTTATTTTTTTGTCTTCTCTTCTTATTTTATCAAGATATTTCTGAAGATTTTGTAAAGTTGTCATTTTATTTCCAGGATTTTTTCTCAGCGATGATAAAATCCTTGTTTTTATTTGGAGCATTTTCTAGAATTCTTCTCCTGAAATCTTCTTTTTCTTTTAAGTGAATGGCTTGGTTTCTTTCTTTTAAATGACTATTTTTTTCAGGGTGGGCGAGTGTTTTGACTTTAGCAATTTTGTTATTTATAGCAAAGTCAGGGCGCGAGTTGGGTGGAAAAGCATTAGCAATATCCTTTTTCTCTTCTCGTTCAAAATCTTTTCTTTCAATAAGTGACTCTGAAATTTTTGCTTTTACTTTAGACATTCTTTCAGAAAATTTGTCCATTATCTCTTTCGCCTGTCTTTGAATTTCAGCTTTTTCTTCGTCGGAAACTTTATGAAATAAAAAATCTGTCATGTTAAGGATTCAATCTATCTTTATCTCGCGGGAACATCGTAGCTTCTTTGATGTTGTTTAAGCTACAAATTACTTGAGTTAGTCTTTCCAAACCCAAGCTCCAACCTGCATGAGGTGGAGCTCCGTAACGGAATGAATCAATATAATCTTTAAAATTTTTAGGATTTAGTTTTTTTGATTTTATTCTTTCAATCAACAATTCAGGGAGATGAATCCTCTGTCCGCCAGAAGAAATTTCCATACCTCCATAAAGAGCATCAAAACCCTCGCTAAAATCTGAATTTTTATTTTCGTTTTGAGGCATAATATAAAAAGGCTTCAGTGAAGATGGCCATGAATGCACAAAAACAATGTCTCCTTCATACTTTTCACAAAGTTTTCTTTCTTGCTCAGGCGTAAAATCCTCTCCAGGTTTTCCATTAACTTTTTTTATAGCTTCTTCGTAACTCAAATAAACGGCTTTTGGGATTTTTAGTTTCACGCCAAGCATTTCTAATTCTTTTTTGTTTTTTTCAATCACATTTTTAGCAATAAACTTCACAACTTCTTCCAATTCTTTCATCACTTCAAATTGCCCTGCAAATGCAACTTCAATATCCATTTGCCTTATTTCGTTTATGTGTCTCGTTGTGTTATGTTTTTCTGCACGCCATACAGGTGTTATCATAAAAGTTTTTTCCATACTACATGCGATCATTTGCTTGTACAATTGAGGGCTTTGGGCTAAATACGCTTTCTTGTCAAAATATTTTACTTCAAACAAATCGGTTCCTCCTTCGCTGGCAGAACCAATGATGCAAGGTGGTTGCATCTCTATATAATTTTTATTTTGAAAAAACTCCCTGAATGCCGTCGCAATTGTAGTTTGAATTTTAAAAATTGTCTGGATTTTTCTTCTGTGAAAATCCAAAAACCTGTAATCAAGTCTTTTAGGT
Source organism: Candidatus Pacearchaeota archaeon (assembly GCA_018304175.1). Classification (GTDB taxonomy): domain Archaea; phylum Nanobdellota; class Nanobdellia; order Pacearchaeales; family GW2011-AR1; genus JAGVWT01. The sequence continues at coordinate 38,122 of JAGVWT010000003.1, read as the reverse complement.
AATTCTGTTTTTGTCTCACCGCTTGGGTCAAACGGGATGTCAATCGGCAAGTCTTCTGCGGAATTCAAAATGATAATTTCATCAGGAATAATCTCTTTTCCTCCAGGCGCTTGTTTTGAATCAACAACTTTTCCCTTAACTGAAACTACAGACTCCCTTGTTAATTTGTTCATCAAGTCAAAAATCTCTTCAGTAACTTTTCCTTTGACAGCTGTAATTTGGATAACTCCTGAAAAATCTCTAAGGATTATGAACCTTATTTTTCCAAGCTCTCTAGAATTATGAACCCATCCTGAAACTTCTGCATATTTTTCTTTACCATTAAAAACATCTTCAGCAAGAATTCTATTTTCATTTAGTTTTTTTAACTCTGGGTTTTTCATGATAAAATTTATTGAACATACTTTTTAATAATTTCCATTGCCTCTTTGCCTGAAACCTTGCCTTTAAGCTCTTTCATAATAATTCCCATATACGCGTGATGTGAAAGCCCTGGTTTTTCTTTTACTATCTTAAAAATTTTTTCTTCCAGAATATTTTCATCTTCTGTTTCCAGCTTAATCGCTTCTTCAATAGATTTTCCCGAAGCTATTTCTTCAAGAACGTGCTTCACATGAGACTCAGAAATTTTGTTTTGCTTTAAGTTTTTCAAAATAGACTCTGTAATATCAATATTTAGAATTTCTTCTACTCTTTTTTGAGGAATTTTTCTATGACTAGATATTTCTTTTGGGTAAACTAAAAGAATATTTGCTATAAGTTTTGGGTTATCAAGAGTTTTCTGCAATTCTTTAAATTCATCTATTTTATTACGTTTAAATAAGAGCCTAATCATCTCTGAATTCAATCCGGTGTCTTGTAATTCTCTTTCAGTTTCATCTCTCAAGCGAGGTAAGGTTTTCTTTACTTCATTTATCAAATCTCTTGATATTTTCAACAAAGGTAAATCTGTCTCAGGATACATTCTTGCACTTCCCGGCATTGGTCTCAAAAACTCTGTCTCACCGTTAAGCAAGGCTTTTCTGACTTCTGATATTACATTTTTGTTTTGTTTGATAAGACTAGATTGTCTTATGGCTTCCTTTTCAACTGCCTTGTCAATAAGCTTCAAATCCTGGACACCTTTTATTTCAACCCTGCTCCCTTTTTTTACAGAAACATTTACATCTTGCCTTATTGTGCCAATTCCTCTTTTAACATTACAACTTCGAAGAATTTTTCCGATATGCAAAGCAACTTCTCTCGCCTGTGTTGGTGATTTTATTTCTGCAGAAGTTGCTATTTCAACAAGAGGAACCCCTAACCTGTCCAATCTGTAAGTCAAGCCATTCTCAGTTTCAGATATTTTTCTAGCGGAATCTTCTTCCAGACAAATAGAATCAATACCAATTTTTCCTTCCCGAGTTTCTATGAAACCGTCGTGAGCAATCAAAACAGTTCTCTGAAACCCCGAAGTGTTTGAACCATCAACGACCGTTTTTCTCATTATTTGTGTAACAGGAAAAATTTTCGCATTGAGTAACAAAGAAATCTGTAATACTATTCCTAATGCTTTAGAATTTATTTCCTTCGGAGGTGACTCGTCAAGTTCAACTAAGCATGTTGTATCTTTATAGCCTTCATAAATAAATTGTTTCTCAAGAGAAGTTTGATATTTCGCGGCAACATCTACCTCACCGCTTTCTCCAGCAACAGCATGAAGTTTTCTTTTTACAAAAAAATCATGCACCTCATTTCTCAAAACACTCGGACAATCACAAAAAAGCTTCTTAGTATTAAGCTGTTGATGAATCTCCAAACCGCATTTCAAACCAATTTTTTTGTAATCAATTTCCATTTAACAATAAGCAAAAACCAGTTTATTAAATTTAATATTCCAGAAACTAGGCAGAAATAAACCTACAAGTTCATTACATAATATCTTATCCCAAATGATAAGTCAATAATGTTGATAGCAGAGTGAGCTAAAATAGCGTATATAAACCCGAATTTTACCATAATCACCCAATAAAGTAACCCTGCAAAAAAAGCAAGCAAAACAAACCATTTGCCGAAATACAAATGAATAAGAGCAAAAACTATGGAGCTTACAATTCCAACTAATAAAATATTTCCCGACGGCAAATACCAAAATTTATAAGGCAAATACCTAAAAACAAGTTCTTGCCAAACTGGAACTAAAATAATTGTCCAAACAGGCTCTATTTTTTGAGTAAACTCAAGGATATTTTCAAAAACCATTTCACTCGCTAAAATCTTTTTCAAATTCCAGTCTTTTGTTTATTTCATGTGAAAAATTGTGGAGCATTTTTTCTTTAACAGTTTCTTTGTTTTTTGCCCAATCTTTATGTCCCAAAACCCAAGATAATTTTACAAGCGCTGTTTCAGAAAGCATATCTTCAAGATAAATCACTCCTGTATTCAATATCTCCCTGCCGTTTGAGTAAACTAACGCATCAGTTCTGCCATAAATTGTTTGCGACGTCGCGCAAACTACAATTCCTTTACTTTGAATTTTTCTGAGTTTTTTTATCCATGATCTTCCTTGTCGTGCGCGACTTGATGCAACATGCCCTAATCCGCTCATCTCCAAAACAATCCCTTTATATTTTTTCTTCACGTAATAATCTAAAATATCTGGTTCCTGCCCAGGGTAAAATTTAACTAATGCAACTTTTTCCTCAAATTTAGCATCAATTTTTATTTTATTGTTCTTGCCTGAATTTCTGTTATTGAAATCACTCAAAATTTCCATCTGATTTGGAAATATTTTCGCAAAAGGTTTTCTGTTTATAGCTTTGAAAGCATCTCTCCGAGATGTGTGCATTTTTCTTACTTTTGTTCCAGGAATTGCATAACAAAAATCATCATTGCTAGTTGCATGCCCTACAAGCATTACTTCTGCAATATCTGAAATTGCAGCCAAAGCACTGCATTGAAGATTCAAATTAGCATCACTACTTGCACGATCTATCGAGCGCTGGCTGTAGGTTAAAACGACGGGTTTATTCAGATTTCCGAGAAAAAAACTTAATGCGGCAGCTGTGTAGTGCAGAAAATCTGTTCCATGAGTAATTATCACACCTTTAATACTACCATCGTTCAAAAATCTCTCTGTTACTTTCGCAAGTTTTTGCCAATCTTTAAAATCCATGTCTTCTGAAGCTTTCATGAATGGGACTTCAACTTTAGAAATGTTCACTAAATCAAAAATTTCCGGATAAAATTTAAACAAACTTTCAGGACTGTCCAACCAATCAACACCTCCTTTCCTCGGATTCATCCTCGCAGAAATTGTTCCCCCTGTAATAATCATAGCAATGTTGGGCTTTTCTTTCGAAGTTTTTACTTCGACTTCTTCTTTTTTGCTTAAAGCTTTCTTTACAAGTTTTACTTCCAATATATCCTTTCTGTTAAAACCAATATTGTAACCAGAATCAAGTTTTAGCAAGATAATTCCTTTATCATCTTTGGGCGACTCAAGCAAAGTTCCCTCATAAATTTTCTTGATTAAATGAACTTCAACATAGTCTCCTGGCTTTGGTACTAGTTGTTGAGTTTTCATCAAAAGAAAAAACAAATCATATATAAAAAGTTATTGAACTGACATTGCCTGATTTTGATTATAATAGAATGCTTCTAAGGATATGACTTTGTAAACTTCATCTGCATCAAAATTTTTACTTCTTGCCAATTCAAGCAGCTTATCTAAAGATATTTTAGTTTCATGTAATTCGCCTTTCCTTGCACTTTCACTAGCTTGATCAACAATTCTAGAAATACAATTAACATCATTAACTGACATATTATCGAGAACATCTCCAAATGATTTTTTATCTTTTGCCAGCAAATATCCAAATAATGGTTTATTACTATCTTTAAAAGTAAGATTGCTCCTATATGCAAAGAATCGGTATCCCATTTTTTTCATAACAGGAGCAGGTTTAAAAATTTTATGGTGGTACTCAAACAACAATTTAATAAACTGATTTTATTTTATAAAATTGCGATTTCCTCGGAGGCAGTTTGAAATCGCTGTTCAGTGCTTTGAGGAAAATCGAAAAAAACCAGCAGGTTGTTTTCAAATGGCTAAAATAGGCTTGGAAATTCACGGATACTTGAACACAAAAGAAAAACTGTTCTGTAAATGCGATGCTGTTCATGGAAAGAAATTTGTAAAACCGAACACAAATATTTGCCCAATTTGCACAGCCCAACCCGGGAGCAAGCCAATGCTTCCTAATAAAACCGCGATTGAAAAGGCAATTCAGATATGCTTGATTCTAAACTGCAAAATAAACAGCAAATTAATCTGGCAGAGAAAACATTATAACTGGCCTGACTTACCAAAAGGTTTTCAGTCAACAATTTCAGGACCTTACGCAATTCCTCTTGGCGTTGGAGGAAAATTCCTCGGCATAAGAATAACAGAGGCGCATCTTGAAGAAGACCCTGCTGCATGGAACCCACTAAATGGGGAAGTAGATTACAACAAATCAGGTTATCCTTTAATTGAAATAGTAACTGAACCTGATTTCACATCAAGTTCGCAAGTTATTGATTGGTTGAAACAATTGATTGAAACTTTGAAATACACAAAAACAATAGATAAATCTCTCGGCGTAAAAGCTGATGTAAATATATCACTTCCAGAATTAAAAGGTGAGAGGGTTGAATTAAAAAACTTAAACAGTTTAACAAATGTAAAAACAGCGATTGAGTATGAAATAATCAGGCAAAAAAAACCTTCAGAGCTTCCCAAAATCCAAGAGACAAGGGCGTTTGACGAAAAAACAGGAAAAACCACAAGGATGAGAACAAAAGAGCAAGCGGAAGATTACAGGTTTATTTCAGAACCTGATTTGCCAGTAATAAAAATAGAAAAATCGCGTGTTAATAAGATAAAATCAAATCTTCCAGAAACTCCTCAAGAAAAAGTAAAAAAGCTCGTAAAGAAATACAAAATAGAAAAGAGAAGTGCAAAAGTCTTGACTAAAAGGCCTGAAATTGTTGAATTCTTCGAAGATGTTATTTCCAGTTCAAAAGTTCCAACAAAACTTGCAATTCCATGGATAACTGGGGAATTATTAAGAGTTTTAAATTATTCAAAAAAGGAATTGGATGAAGTTTCAATTAATCCGCAGCATTTTATTGAACTCTTGGATTTAATTAACAAAAAAGTTATTACAGAATTAAAGGCAAAAGAAATCCTGAACAAATTCATTCCAGATTCATTTTCTCCATTAAAAGAAATGGAAAAACACACCAAAATCTCATCTGAAGATGAAATTGAAAAAATAGTAAAGCAAGTTGTAAAGGAAAATTCAAAGGCAATTGAAGACTACAAATCAGGGAATGAAAACGCTTTGAATTTTCTCGTCGGTCAGATAATGAAACTTTCAAAAAAACGCGCAGATTTTAAAACAGCCAAGGAAATTTTGATTAAAAATCTTGGGAGTTAAAACACCTCAAAAATAATTCCTACCAATAGAATCAGGCTCAAGAGAGTTATAGCGAGCCAGCTTGAAGGGATTGAATACTCAGGAATTCTTTTAGATAATTTCTTTGATTTTATATGCATAATCAAAATCAATACTCCAGCAAGCCCTCCAGAAACAGCCCCCCCAATTCCTAAAACCTGGACGAAATTTGCCAAATCAAAAAATGTCACAAGAAGATAAAAAACCAAAGGAGTTACAGAAACAAAAATAAAGGTCAATTTGTCTCTTTTTAAATCATAATAAAAAACATCCTTTAAAGAAAAACTCAAAACAAAATAACTTGTAAACATTGTCAGAACTCCTAAAACAATTACTAAACTACTAAAAGAAATTGTTGATACTTGCTCAACTTCATTTCCTAAAACTCCCAGAAAAATAAGTGCAAAAACAAAATACAAAAAAATAGGAATCAAAGTTCCAAGAATAATTGCATTCTTAAGTATTTTTTTGTCTCCTTTTCTCTCTGATTCAATTCTCAATTCAGGAATTGAAGTATAACCAAGAAGTGCAAAGAGAATAACTCCAAAAGGAAAGAAAAAATTCGAAAAATCGACAGTTGTTAAATTCTCTGTTTTTATTTGTGGGAGAAATTGTATAGATATTATAATTATAATAAATATTATCGTCAGGACACCAAAAAATTCCGTCCTTTTCAGTCCTCCAAGCCCTTGCCTCAATAAAAGAGTCATTAAAAACCAAAACAGAACTCCAAAATAAATACTGTAATCAAGATGCCCAAAAAATAATTGCGAAAGGCTTTGTCCTTCTCCAATTAAATAAGCAAGCAACGCAGAATAAATTCCAAATACAACCGTAAAGAGCATTATTTTTTCCCCGGTTTTTCCAAGGTAAATTCTCGCATAACCAGGTAACTGGTGGATTCTCTTGTTTCTCAAAGTTATTTCTCCGAGATAAAGATTAATAAGAATCATCATAAAACCCAAAAGAAAAAGCCAGAAAATCCCAACAGCAAATCCTGATTTAGAAAAAACATATGGCAATCCAAAAATTCCCGCCCCTATAGTCGTGCCGGCTAAAGTAAAAGCCAAAATCCAAAAAGTCCCTTTTTTCCAGTCACCACTGAAGCCCTCTTTTTCACTCATAAACAAAATTAGCAAAATTTGGTATAAAAACTTTTCAGAAGACTAAAAACTTACCCTCATTTAAAATCTCATCGCTCACCGCGTTCGCTTAAAAATCGCTCAAGTTTGATATAAATTTTTAATCCAGAAAAATTTTGCGTTGTTAATATAACTTATTTAAAAGAGGTAAGAATATGCACCCCCAATATTTAATTAATATGGCTTGAAGGGAAGGGGGTGGGAAAGAATAATGAATTTGGGAAAATAAAATAACCGAACATGGCGAGGAGAATTATGGGCTTAGGAGGAATCGAACCCCCATCAACAGGGTATTCCGAAGCCCGCTCGCAATGGCATCAAAATAAATGTCTTCGCAAACTTCCTCACCGAAACCTGTTATTCTATCCGTTAAACTATAAGCCCTACAATTAAAATATTTGTTTTCTTATAAAGTTTGATATAGTTTCAAAAAGAATATAAATAAAGTTTTCCATGAGATAAAATGGCTTTGAAAACACACCACAAATGGCTTATCGGGGGCTTTAGCTCATTTGTTGTAATTTTTATGATTGCCTCTGGCACTTTTACTTATATCATCTTTGTTAAACAAGAAATAAATTATAATTTGTTAAATCAAAAGCTTAATGAAATTCAAGCAGATACGCAGGTAAAAATAAATGATTTGGTTGAAAGTGTTTCAGAGACGAATGAATTTATCAATACTGAACTCGGCTCAATCAGCGACGAGATTAGCTCCATAAAGGCCACAACAAGCGCTGATTTCTCAGGAATAGTTGAAACAGCTATTAAATCAGTTGTAACAATAAAGACAAGTGCAGGATATCAAGGATCAGGATTCATAATTTCAGGTGATGGTTATGTAGTAACAAACGCGCATGTTTTAGCAGATGATAGTGGATATTTAGCTTCAAGTATAACAGTAATAACCTACGACCAAGCAAAAAGGGATGCAGAATTTATAGGGTATGATGGACTATTTGATGTAGCTTTATTAAAAATCCCGGGAAATTATCCAACGCTTGAACTAGCTGATTCAGATAAAGTTCAAATCGGAGAAAAAGTAATCGCAATAGGAAATCCTCTTGGATTGCAGTTCAGTGTTTCGGAGGGAATTGTTTCTGCAGTAAACAGGGAAGGCACTAATGAAATCGGCGCATATATTCAAACAGACGCTGCATTAAATCCCGGAAATTCAGGAGGTCCATTAATTAATAAAGAAGGAAAAGTTATAGGAATTAATAATTTCAAAACTAGCGGAGGAGAAAGCCTCGGCTTTGCATTAGAATCAAATTACATAAAAGGTTCCATTAATGAAATTGCAACAGAAAATTTAAATCAAAGTTTAATTTAAAATGTCAAAAAAATCAGAAGAAGGAATAACTGCAAAAAAAAATGAAAACTTCAGTGAATGGTTTACACAAGTTGTTCAGAAATGTGAGCTGGCTGATTTAAGGTACAATATTAAAGGATTTTTAGTTTTTCAGCCATGGTCTGTTCTTGCAATGGAAAAAATGTATGATTACATGGAAAAAAATCTCCAGAAAAAAGGACACAAGCCCTACTGGTTCCCAACACTAATTCCTGAAAGCAATCTAAAAAAAGAAAGCGAACATCTCAGCGGTTTTACTCCAGAAGTCTTTTGGATTTCTTCAAGCGGAAAAGACAAACTAGATGAACCTTTAGCACTTCGTCCGACGAGCGAAACAGCTTTTTATCAAATGTTCTCGTTATGGATAAGAAGCTACAAAGATTTACCATTTAAAACATATCAACGGGCAAATATATTTAGGTATGACACAAAAGCAACCCGCCCTTTTCTGAGAAGTAGGGAATTCCATTGGATTGAAACTCACTGTGCACATGAAAGTGAAAAAAATGCATTACAGCAAGTTAAGGAAGACATGAAAACAACAAAAGAAGTTATGCATGACATATTTGGAGTTCCATTCATATTTTTTGAAAGACCACAATGGGACAAATTTCCAGGAGCTTCAAGAACATTTGCAGCTGATGCTTTAAATCCTGATGGAAAAGTTATACAACAACCATCAACACATATGATTTCACAGGAATTTTCAAAAGCGTTTGATGTGAAATTCAAAGACAAAGATGGAAAAGACAAATATTCTTTCATGACATGCTATGGTCCCGCAATTTCCAGGATTTTCGCGTCAGTTGTAATAACTCACGGAGATGATAAAGGCCTAAAATTTCCTTGGGAAATTGCTCCAATTCAAACAGTTATCGTGCCAATTGATGCAAAACTCAACAAAAAAGCAGAAAAAATAAAAAAAGAAATTGAGAAAATTGTGAATGTTGAGATTGACTACTCAGACAAAAGACCAGGAGAGAAATTTAATTATTGGGAAATGAAAGGTATTCCAATAAGAATTGATTTAGGTTTGCAGGACTCTAAAAAAGGAAAAGTAACAATATTCAGAAGAGATTTGGACAAAAAAATAGTAGTCTCAGAAAAAAGTATTGTGAAAGAAATATCAAAAATCTCCAGAGAATTTACAAAAAATCTTATAAAAAAAGCTGACAGAGTTTTTGACAATAGAATAAAGGAAGTTAAAGACATAAAAGAAATGGAAAAAGCAATAAAAGAAGGATTAGTTGCAAAATGTAGATTCTGCTCAACTCAAGCAGATGGAATAAAATGCGCTGAAGTCATTGAAAAAAACATTGGAGCTGAAGTTAGAGGAACACGACTTGACGAAAAAACAAAAGTTTCAGGAAAATGTGCAATCTGCGACAAAAAAGCCAGCGTAATTGTTTACATCGCGAAAAGTTATTGATTTTTAAAATTCAACATCTTGTTAAGATAGTACTAAATTTCATAAATTTTATAAATAATTTTATATAATTTTCTTCGTGGAAAATGTTGAGAACATATTAAGATGGGCTAAAAGAACCGACAAAAGCCAAGATCCTCTTGAATATTATAATAGATATTATTTGGGATTAACAAGAGGTAAATTAGCAACTTTAGATTATAGTTTGTATAAGAGATTATGGAAAGACAGACTGCTCGGTGAAGTTCCTATAAAAAATACAAATTTTGGTGGTAATCCTTTAGAATACTATCAAAAACATCATGTGGGAATGATAAGGGGAAAACTACGAGTTGAAAATCATAGTTTGTATCAAAGATTGAGAAGAGATAATTTGCTGGACAATGTTCCTTTGAAGCAAAACAAAAGCAGATAATTTTGAAGCATAACGGCTAATAAAAATCTTTCTTTGAAGTGCTATTCGTATTCGAATTTATTTTTTACTGAAATTTGATTAAGCTCGTCTTCAAGCTTAATCGTAAGCTCAAACAAAGCACCTAACTCCTCCTTCACGAATTCGTGTTCCATGTCTTCTTTTTTCATTATCCGATATGGTTTAATTCGGGAATTCAGCCAAAACTAAATTATAGAAGCAATCCTTAATTTAATTCATAGCTGTAAACCCGAATTAAATTAAAGATATTTAATTATAGGAAAAACCAGGCAAGTCATTGCATTCATTCTGTTCCATTGCTTCGCTACGCTTAGCCCTTTTCCCATATTTGTATTAGAAAAACCCTATTTATAAATTTGTCGCTTCTGGGTTTCTTTTTTAGAAAAATGGGATTTTCTTTTAGAAAAAGAAAATCTAAAATGCAAAAGAAAACTAAAATAGCAATGGTAGAAAAAACTGTAATTGTTTTAGATTTTTAGTTACTAAAGACAATATTGTGAGCGAAGCGAACCATAGAGAAAAGAGGATATTTTCTCAACTATAAAAATCTTCGATTTTCTCCCTAAATTTTTCCAAATCTTCAGTCATGACTTTTGCTCCGACAGCTTCTTCATGCCCTCCTGAAGTTGAATTTTCCAGTCCTTCAACTGCATTAGAAACAGCGTCCCTCACTTTTTTACCTCTAGCAGAAATATTCACCTTCATTCCAGAGATGTAAGCAACAACTACAATTTTATCTGGAAACATATAACAAAGCTCATTCGCCACGTCACTGCTTATACTCAAATCTCCAGCGTATTTGAAAAACAAAATCTTTTTATTTAAATTATAAAATTTTTCAGCTTTTTCAAGCAGGTTTTTGTATTTTAAGTTAATCTGGTTAAATCTTTTATGCATTGTGTAATTATTTTGACTCTCTTCCAAAACTTCGTAAGGATTTTTGGCATTTGACATGAATTTCATCATGTTCACGACGTTAGTAGTCCTGTCCTTTAAAGCAAAACTAAGCATATTCGTAATCTTACCTATTTGGGATTTATAACGAACTTCAAAAGCATCTTCAGAGTCAATTGTCAAATCAGGATAAATTTCCCTAAACTCTTGGTAAAAATCAGGGAGAAACCTGTCAGCAACACATCCTACAATTGCAATCCACATATCTTCTTTTTTCTGTGAAATTTGGTAGCAAAGATATGTTGTTGGTCCGTCGTTAACACCGTCAAAGACAGGATTGAAGTAATTAACAAATTCTGGAATTTTTGATTTGTCTATGTCATGATGGTCTATACAAACAATTGGAATGTTGTATTTTTTCGCTTCTTCAAAAAATTCCGCAGCTATAAGTGGTTTATCAAGAATAAAAATATAATCTGCGTTCAGCTCAAAAATTTTCCTGAAATATTCAACTGAAAGCTCTGGAAAAGACCTTATCGGAATTCCTTTTCCCTTGTTGGAATATTTCTGAAGCAAAAGAAACGAGCACAAACCGTCAGAATCATTGTCGAAAAAGAAAACCGGGTTTTGAGCCTTTTCAAGATGTTTCCTAATTTCTTCTATCTGGTTTTTATTGAGCATATTATTGATATTGATTTATATTTTAATGATTAAAGAATTTTTGTATTTTTAGATTAGATTATCAATTTAAGGGTGGATGGTTGGGGTTAGGGTTGGTGGGAAAGTTTTTAGTAAGGTTGATTTTATTTTCATCTTAATTTTTTATTTTGCGAAAGTCTTTGCCACAAGCAAAGGAAACAAAATTGTCGCATCTCCAAAAACTTTTATTGCTTCTCCTTTATTTTGTTGGATTTTTCCCCATGAAACAGCTTCATCAGGCCTTGCATTAGAATCAGCACCGTCCCATTCTTCTCCTGTATTTATGTAAACTGCATAATCAGCTCCGTTTCTCATAAGGTTCGCATTGCAAATATGGTGCTTCATTATTCCTTTTCCAAGAATTATAATTCCTGTTTTTTTTCTCGTGGTTGTGTATTCATTCAAATCGTGAATGTCCTTGAAAATATCCATTTTCAAATCAGGATTTTTGTACATAAAAAAATGCACCATATCTCCTGTAGAGCCATCTGTTATCGCAGGACAATAAACCTTGATGTCATTTTTCCAGCACCAATACAAAATACTATCTTTGTTGTTTATTTCCTTTCCTAGAATTTTAATGAACTCAGAAACAGAGATTATTTCTCCTGTTCTCTTTTGTTCATCATAAATTTCCTCCAAAATTTTGTTCATGAATTTTTCATATTCAACATATCTTGAATTTGGAATAAAAATATTTCCTGTCCTGTTAATTCCCTGTTCCCTAAGCAATTCTCCAGAAGCAGAAAATTTTCCCAACTTGAAATCTCCAAAGCATTTTATTATGTCTTCCTCAATGCCCCCTGCTGTTGTAACAAAAACATCAATTTTTTTATGTTCTGCTAAATATCTTACAATATCCCTTATTCCAGATGTGACTAAATTTGAACTGCATCCAAGAAAAACAGTGGCTTTGTCTTTAATCATGCTGTTTATTATCTCAACTGCCTTTGCAAAGTGGCTTGCCTGAAAACCTGTCGACAAATAGCTGTCTAAAATCCCTTCATAATTTACCCCTTTGTTAAAATTATACCCCTTAATTGAAATTCCATCTATTTCCTTGGAGTTTTTTAGTATGTTCTCCCTTGAAATTTTCTCTGTGTTTTTACCTGTATTTTTCATGAATTACGTAAATATAGGTAATTTTTAAGCTTAACTAAAAACACATAAATCTTTTTAAATAAAAAAACATCATAAAAATAATGAATAAATGGATAGAAATATTGGTTGGGCTAATAGTTGTAGTTGGTGTGATTTTCATTGCTTGGGCATCTTCAACATATGACTGGACTCTATTCGGCAAAGATTTCAACTTCCTGAACCCTGCATGGGTTTTCCTCAAAGGAGGAATATTCTGGCTGTTGATGCTTATAGGAATTCTGTTGATATTTTTAGGAATTAATGATTTGAAAGATTGATTTATAAAACACATTGTTAATTCAATAAAAGATAAAATGATTCAAAGATATTGTTTAAACTCAAAAGTATTTGATTACACACTCGCGATAGTAATGGGAACTTTACTTGGAGCAGGCATTGTCATAAGTGCAATAAAAAACTCACAGTATAATTCAGCTTACGTTAAAGAAATTGAAAGTGAAAAAAATTATTGGGTGTTGGGAGAGGTATTAAAAAAGATACTTGAAAAAAACATTAAAGACGCAAGATAAAAGTGCTGATCCCCCTAAAGGACTTTTTTACAAGAGCGACTTATTTTACAAAGCTTCTCTAAAGACAAGATATTTAAAATTATAATTCTATTTTGAATTAGAAAAATGAGAAAATTATTTAATATTATGCTCTTGTCTTTATTCTTTTTAGCTCTAGTCACGAGCATTGTCTCAGCTCAGGAAACTGCTGAAGAAACATCTTTGTCGATTGAACTAGGTGATACCTTCCTTGCACTGACTTTAATTGATGCTGTTGGATTTATGATTGGAGTAATAATATTAATTTTATTTATGTTAAGCCTCTCTCCTTTTCAAGGAGACTTAAAAACTGGTTTTGTATTCATCGTCTGGGGAATTTTTTTCCAGTCATTGGCTTTAACATACACGCTTGTCTTCATAAGATTACAGCTTTTCCCTCTACCTTTTGAAATGAACCTAAGCAACGCTATGGTAACAATAAGTATAATGTTTTTTGCATTTGCAGTTTACAGCATCAGAAGAGTTGCAAATGAGTTGAACAAATCGCCGTATGACAGATTAGACTAATTTTACACATTTATCTAAAACTGTTTCTATAGAAATATAAAATACTTCTAATTATAATAAATTATAAATAAAAAATAAATTTTAATCAGGGATTAATGCAAGGATTGCTGCTACTGCCCCGCCGATTAATGGTAGGTAAAACTCTGCTCCCCAGAATTGTCCAACTACAGCAACAACTCCTCCCAAAACGATCAACCACCTTTTCCAATCGTTCATTCTAACCTCCTTTTATTTAATTTTCCTTTTATTTAATTTAATATGTATTTAACATGTAAAAACAGTATTTAAATCTAACTTTTACCGATGCTATCAAAATTTATATTGTTTGCCTTCTTAAGAGATTTGCATTCACGACAACAGTTATAGAAGATAAAGCCATCGCTATCTCCGCAATAACAGGATGAAGCAACCCTAAAACAGCGACGGGAATTGCGATGGTATTGTAAGCAAAAGCCCAAAACAAATTCTGTTTTATTTTTCTAAAAGTTGCTTTACTTAATATTATCGCCTGAACAACACCTGTTAAAGATCCTTTTACGAGAACAATATCTCCTGATTCAATTGCAACATCTGTTCCTGTTCCCATTGCAATTCCGACATTGCTTTGCTTCAATGCAGGAGCATCATTTATTCCGTCGCCGACAAAGGCAACCATACCATGTTTTTGCAATTCTTCAACTTTTTTTGCTTTGTCTTCTGGGAGAACATTTGCTATAACTTCTTTTATTCCAACTTCATTTGCAATTGTCTTAGCAGTTCTTTCATTATCCCCAGTAATCATAATTGTTCTATAACCTTTAACATTAAGGAGAGCCATCGCCCTTGCAGAATCTTCCTTGATATTATCTGCAACACCAATAATTCCTATCACTTTTTTATCTGAAGACACTATTACTACAGTATAACCTTGATTTTCAAAATTATCTAATTTATCTTCAAAATCTTTCAAAGAAATTTTATTTTCATTCATCAATAATTTATTTCCAATAATAATCCTGTTTTTTCCCATGGTTCCTTCAACCCCTTTTCCTCTTAAAACTCTGAAATTTTTGACTTCCCTAAATTTTTTCAATTTTGCTTTTTCAATTATCGCTTTAGCTATTGAATGCTCACTAAATCTTTCCATTGAAGATGCAATTTCCAACAAGTAACTTTCTTTAACTGTAGAATAAAGTTTTCTCACTTCAGGTCTTCCTTTTGTTATTGTCCCTGTTTTATCGAATATTATTATTTTGATTTCTTTCATAGTCTGAATCGCTTCTCCTTTCCTTATCAGAATGCCTCGTTTTGCACCCATTCCGCTTCCAACCATTAATGCAGTAGGAGTTGCTAATCCTAATGCACATGGACAAGCAATAACTAAAACAGCAACGGAAACTCCAACAGCCCGGCTTATGTCATTAGTAAAAAACCACCAAGCTCCAAAAGTTAATATTGAAATTACTAAAATAGATGGAACAAAAATACTTGTGATTTTATCTGCCAATTTTTGTATTGGAATTTTAGTTCCTTGCGCCTCTTCAACTAATTCTATTATATGCGCGAGAAAAGTATCTTTCCCAACTTTTGTTGCTTTCACATAAAGGACACCGTCCTGATTTACAGTAGATCCAATAACATTGCTTCCAACTTTTTTATCAACAGGCAAACTTTCTCCGGTAATCATTGATTCATCGACGCTGCTGTATCCCTTTACAATAGTCCCATCAGTGGGTATCTTTTCTCCCGGTCTTACAATCATTACATCTCCAACTTTAACTTCAATAACAGGGATTTCAATTTCTTCTTTTCCTTTAATAATTTTAGCATTTTTTGCTCCAAGCTCTAGAAGTTTTTTTATTTCCCTTCCTGCACGACCTCTTGCAAGAGATTCAACATATTTTCCTGTAGTAAAAAAAGCCATTATCATCCCTGCAACTCCAGAATAATCATCAACGATTCCAAAAAAACTGAAAATACCTGTAAGATAAGCCACTATTGTTCCCAAAGCTATCAACGAGTCCATATTAAAATAAAAAGTAAACAATCCCCTTAATCCGCCTTTAATAGTATCAAATCCAAAAACAAAAACAACAGGAAAAGCCAAAATTAACAGGACAGCAACCAAATAATTTTCTGGGATTAAGCTAATCCCAAACAACCTTTGCGAGAGCATGAATATTGCAATCGGAATTGTAAATATCCAGGACCAAACTGTTCTTTTAAACCAAGATTTTATTTCAGAATCTTCTAGCGGCTCGGAATGGTGATGTGAATTAATTTCCATAGATTGTTCGTGTTCGCGACCCATTTCTTCCATTTTCATATGTGACTATGTCCTGAACCTCCGCAACCATCAGATAAATCCCAGACTTCCGCTATTTGCTCGGCAGTGAAGTCATAATTTACTATTAAATATTTTGCCAAACCACCGTAGGCGTACCATCTCCAGCATTTGCAACAGCAAGGTCCTTTTTCATCAGAAATTTCAGAAGCATCGTCGTAAATTTTCTGTTGTTCAACTACCAAATCTGTCTGATAATATTCTATAAACTCATCTGCCCATTTTTTTGGAATGTCATAAGGATCTTTTGGAATTTCTTCAATATACGAAAATTTTTTCAGGCCTTCTATTTGCTCTGTATATCTATGAAAATCCATTGCAGAACAACAGCTTCCCTGTAGCCTCTCTGAATCCACAACAGAAACAATCTCAGGTCCTGCGCAAAAATTAGTTCTTTCATCATTTAATAAAGAAAATTTTGCTTCAAGTTCTTCAAGATTCTCCACGTCAATGTTTTTTGTCTCTGTTTTTTGAAAAGAGAAAAATGCAATAAAAATTAAAATTATAAAAATCCCAACCAGAGCCAAATAAAAACTCTTGTTTTTCATCTCTCAATCCCAATTAATTTATATCCTACCCGTGCCACAGCTTTTTTTAATTCCTCATCGTTAATTTCCGCGTCTGATTCAACAATCCCTTTTTTTGTCATTAAACTTACGCTTGCTTCCTTGATACCAGAAATTTTTTTCAGACTTTTTTCTGTATTTGAAGCACAGCTGGCACAATGCATTCCCTCGATTTTCAGTTTTATTTTCATTTTATCTCCTTGGATTTTGTATTTGTTGGAGCAACCATACTATTAAAAGCACTAACACTATCAAAATTAAAACTCCGAAGAGCCAGCCAAAAAGCATCATACCACCCCCGTAGTTACCGTACATCATTCCCATCATCCCGCCATAACCGTAGTTCATTGTTCCGAATCCGCTGAACAAAATCAGCAACACAACTATTCCAAGAACCAACATCAGCAAATTATTGTTGTTTTTCATGTTTTCCTCCTTTCATTCAACTATTAACGTTCCGGTTCCCATGTTCATAGAACAGGCAAACTTAAAAGTTCCTTTTTTATTTGGCGTGAATTCAACATAATCTTCTTGTGTCTTTAAATATTTTGCAACACCAAATTCAGGAATTGTAAATGATCTAAGACAACCGACAACACTTTCATCAAGATAAATTCTAACAGGAATTCCTTCTTTTACAGTTATGGTATTCGGATAATAATTAAAACCTTTCATTCCTATCACAACTTTTTGGAATTCCCCACTTTCATCATTGTAATCATCTTTACTCACTTCAGAATTTCCCAACATAAAATAACCTGAGACTGAGACTAAAAAGATTACTCCAATAATATAAAACATTATTTTTCCAGTTTTCATTGAAATAAAACGCTCCTTGGTCCAAAAACCATGAACCATACTGTAATAGTTGTAAGCAATACACTCCAGAATATTGTAAAGAAATCATTTTCTCTTCTCTTATCTTTTATTTCTCTTGTTTCCTTATAAATCATGTAATTCAATCCGGATAAAGTTAATACTGAAATAAAAAACACAATTACAGCCATGTACTTTAAATTATCATTCAATAACATCAAGGCAGTCATTCCCCCCATTAAGCCACCCATAAAACCAGCCAATACCCCTTCAATAATTCCCATAATTCCGCAACACTTTCCGTTTGATATGCCAAAAAACATTCCAACTGACATACCAAAAACACTGCCCCAAAACATTCCATTAGTAGAACCGACGTAAAATCCCCCAAGAAACCCAGAAATCATACCAATAGTCATCCCAATAATCATCCCCGACATGCACGCAAATTCTCCGTATATTCTAATATGCTTTATAGAGGGAATTATAAAAGCGTAGCTTAAAATGGCAAAAAACAAAAAAAACCCGTAATTTGGGATAAAATCTATTATATTCTTTAATATTAAAAAATAAAAAAACGCCAAAATAATAAATGAGCTTAACAGGGAAACAAAAATAGCCCTGACTAAATTCTCCTCCTCACTTACATAGCTTGAAAATTTTTTAAACGACATAAAATAAAATAAGAAGATTACTATAAAAACACTTTTGTGAAACTAGTTTCAGTTCCAAAAGATTATTAAAACAAAGAAATTCAGTTAATTTATGGAAAACAAAAATGTTGGATATTTAATTTTAAGTATCTCCATATTAATTATATTTATAATATTTTTATTCAATAACGCGATGAAAGAGATAATAATCCAAGGATGCCCTCTAACAGAGGAGCACGGAATTGGAGTTTGTCCAGCTTATGGAACAATAAATCAACAAACTTACCTTTCCTTAGGAATTGCTGGGTTACTTATAGTCCTTGGACTGTTCTTGATATTTTCCAAGCCAGCTGAAAGAATAATAATTAAAAAAATAGGAAATAAAAAAATTAAAATTGACACTTCAGAATTAAAGAATGAAGAAAAAAAAGTTTTGGAGTTGATAAAAGATAACAAAGCAATATTTCAAGCAGAACTTATTGAAAAGAGTGGTTTTGGCAAAGCGAAAATGACAAGAATTATAGACAGATTAGAAGGAAGAGGTTTTGTTGAGCGTAAAAGAAGAGGCATGACCAATATTGTTGTACTAAAAGAATAAATTACCTCCCAAAAAATATCAAGCTACCCTCAATTATTGCCGCGATGATTAAAAGAGGTAAAACAACAAGGAAAAAAACTTTGCAGGAATTAATAAAATAATATTTTAGTGATTTATATTTATTTTTTTGAAACAAGAAAGTTCCTAACTTTATTCCCAATCCAGCAGATATAAAAATTGCAGGTAATTCAAAAATTCCGTGAGGTAAAAGTCTCAAGATGCTGAAAGCACCATCGGCTTCAATACTAATCAAAGAAACAAAACCAACAACATATCCATTTAATATAAGAACAAAAATTGGGAATATGCCAAGAAAAATTCCTAAAACCATTGCAAAAAAAGAGCTTTGAATATTATTCAGGAATACAAATTCAATAAGCTCTATTTGAGACATATCTTTAGTTCTTTCAAGTATTTCTTCTACAAAATCTATTATAAAACTGAGAATATAATCAGAAGGCTGGACTAAAAATCCTAAGAGATAAAAAAACGAAAAGACGATTATGGAAAGATAAATAAAATTTTTTGATTCCTTGATATATCCAAAACTATCAGCGTAATTTTGGGCTAAAAAATTCTTGTGTTTTTTGTTTTTTTTCATCTGAAATAAGTACTAAGCATTTTAGTTTTCCTTGGAAATTTTTGCCTTAAGTACAATCCGTAAATTATTCCTGCAATCAATCCTCCAAGATGTGCAGTGTTTCCTATTAAAATTCTTTCCGCACCAAACGCCATTGGTGCGGCAGAAATTAACCATAAAACAATCAACATTCCTGGAGCAGCATATTTCATTTTTATAGGGGTGGGAATAAACATTATATAAATCGGCAAATTAGGAGTCAAGAGCATTAAAAG
The DNA here is from genome assembly GCA_018304175.1 of Candidatus Pacearchaeota archaeon. Taxonomy (GTDB): domain Archaea; phylum Nanobdellota; class Nanobdellia; order Pacearchaeales; family GW2011-AR1; genus JAGVWT01. The sequence continues at coordinate 18,670 of JAGVWT010000003.1, read as the reverse complement.
ACCTATAACACCAAACAAAGCACCACTAGCTCCAACAGCTGCAATATCCGGGGCTGTGGGAAACAAAAATTCTGACAAAACAAAAAATCCGCCTGCAAGCAAACCTGCAAGAAGATAAAACCACAGATATCTTTTCGCCCCCAAAATCTTTTCAGTCAAGCTTCCGACAAAAAACAATGAAAACATATTAACAAACAAATGCAAAAATCCCCCGTGCATGAACATACTTGTTAAAAATGTCCACAAATATTGGCCTTGAAAAATTGCTGTAGGCTTCAATGCTACATAATCCATGTTCATTACTCCAAAACTAATCAAAGTCAATGCCAAAACAAAAAAGACCACATTAACTAAGATTAAAACAGCATTGACACTCAATCCAGAAAAAAGACTTTTTTTTCTATGAATTTTATAAACAGGCATTTTATCTTTTCTTTTTGATTTTCTTTTTTATTTTTTTAGGTGACTTTTTTTTGGTAATTTTCTTTTTTGGCCTCTTTGCTTTTTTCACCTTAAATACCTTTTTCGCCTTTTTTGGCTTTGCTTTTATTGGCAACTTTATTTTTTTCTTGGAAAATTGTTTTTCTTTCTCAATTTCTGATTCTATTAAAGACAACTTCTTTTTATATCTGTCAAAATTCTTTTTCAGCTCTTTTATAAATTTAGTATTATCTTTTATCACAAAAACACTTCCACACTCAGGACAAGTAAAATTATTAAGAAGCGCGTTTTCCTCGTTGAATTCAATACCACATTTTTCGCATACATAATATATCTTATTCTCCCGATTTTCTATTTGGTGGCTTATTTGAGAAATCTTATTTTTGTAATTTTCCCTTAACAATTCAAGCGACTTGAGATTTTCAATTTTCCAGAAGTAAATATACCATCCCTTTCTCCTGTCTTTTTTCCTCATTGAAGAAACAATCCCTTCATCAGAAAGTTTGTATAAGATATTCCTAGTCTGATTTATAGTCAGATTCATTTTCTTCGCGATTAAGAACTCATTTACATGCTTATTTCCGACAAGAAGATCCACTATATTTTCAGCTGGTTTTCCAGCAACGAGGGTTACAATCTCTTTAAGAAAATCCTTAAGCATTTTATCTTTTGTTAAATAATTTATACAAAATCTTTAATTTTAGTTTTAACATTATTATCTCAAAAATAATTTAAATATATACCTTTCGGTTCTATAAATGAAACAGTTACGGAATTTCCAATTTCAATTTCGGTTTCTGTCTTAGCAAAAACACATGGAAAAAACTAAATTTTTCTGCCACAAAAATAAAAGTTTTTAAACTTATTTTCCATTATATATATTAAAATATAGATTTAAAAGTATATAAAATGAGTTGGTTCACAAAAGAGAAAAAAGAAAATAAAGATTCAGAACTTCCGAAACTTCCAGAACCTCCAAAGCTTCCTGAACTCCCAGATTTGGAGGAGAATTTCTCGGAAAAACAAAATCTTCCAAAACTTCCGTCTTATCCAAAAAATTCTTTCGGAGAAAAATTCTCTAAGAGTGCTATAAAAGACGCAATATCTGGGGGAAAAGAAGGTGACAAATGGGGTTTTGAAGCAGATGAATCATTTAACGATGAAATGATGATGCAAAAACCCCAGCAAAATAAAACACTTAGGGAAATTCCATTCAAACAAAATTTTCAAAATAAAAGAATAAATCCAATCATTGAAAACAGAAGAAGGGAAATAGATATTGAATTTCCAGCACAAAAGAAAGCTATTGAAGTGGAGCCTATTTTTGTGAGATTAGATAAGTTCCAAGAAAGTTTGGAAATTTTTGAAGAGGCGAGAAGGAATATTGCTGAAATTGAATCCCTTCTCAGGGACATTAAAAAGAAAAAGAATGAAGAAGAAATGGAACTTCAGGAATGGGAAAGAGAAATCCAGAACATAAAAAATCAATTAGAAAAAGTGGACAAAAACATATTCTCAAAAGTAAGATGAAAAAAAATCCGGAAAGCTCAAGCGTAATACATTTGAGATTAGAATACGATGACGCAGTTGATTCTGTGAAGGATATCTTGGAAATAGAAAAAAGCCTTATGATTCTGGCAAAAAAAATAAAAGACTATTTGTACGTGAGAAAAGATGAATTGAAAATAAAATCCTCTTTAAGCAGAAAGTCTAAAGAAACAAAGTCAATAATGAAAAGAATGATTGATAATTTTCCACAGGTCAAAACTCCAAAAGTATTTGGAAAAAAATCCTTTGATTTTGACAAAATAGAAGGAAGGAGCAAAATTGACAGTAGTATAGAAAGGCAGATTTATGAAATTCAGGAAAAGCTTAATTCTTTAGAAAGACGACAAAGATACTAAACAAATATTTATATATATCACACAAAACTTTATTTTATGATAAAGATAGAATTAAATCCGAGACAAATTGGAATATGGTTTCCAGGAGGTCTAAAATTACATAAAGAACCTTTAGAATTAGTAATCAAAAGGGAAGGTTGGAAAAATATACCTCGCGTTCCGATTTTCAGACTTCCAGAAGAATACAACCACACATATGTTTTGATTGATGGGCATTCACGGCATGATACTGCAACAAAAATAGATACCTTGTTACCATGTAATCTTTATGAACGTAGGGAAAAGATAGATTTTGAAAGAGATAATTTAGCACATTTCAGTTACAAAAACCAATTTTCTCGGGAAGGATTTTATGAGAAAATTCTAAAATTATATATAATATATGAAGAAAACTTTAGGGTTGAGACAAATCTTTAAAAAAAGCTAAGTTTTAATTTAAGTATGATAAATCGCAAAGAACTCATAGAAAAATATCTGAAATTTTTCGAATCGAAAAAGCATAAAGTTATTCCTTCTGCTTCATTGATTCCTGAAAACGACCCAACTGTTTTATTCACGACAGCAGGAATGCATCCTTTAGTCCCATATCTTCTCGGAGAGAAACATCCCCTTGGAAAACGTCTTGTTAATGTCCAAAAATGCATAAGGACAACAGACATTAATGAAGTTGGAGATGAAACACACCACACATTTTTTGAGATGTTGGGGAATTGGAGTTTGGGAGATTATTGGAAAGAAGATGCAATAAAATACACTTTTGATTTTCACACAAAAATTCTGAAAATTCCTTTGGAAAAATATGCTGTAAGTTGTTTTGCAGGAGATGAAGATGCTCCAAAAGATGATGAATCTGCAAAAATTTGGGAATCACTCGGAATTTCTAAAGGCAGAATAAAATTTCTCCCAAAAAAAGATAATTGGTGGGGGCCTGCAGGAAACGCAGGGCCTTGCGGTCCTGACACAGAACAATTTTACTGGACTTCAAAAGCAAAACCACCAAAAGATTTCAATCCTGAAGATAAAAGGTGGGTTGAAATTGCAAATGATGTTTTAATGCAGTACACCAAAGATGAGAAAGGAAATTATAATGAAGCAAAACAAAAAAATGTTGACTTCGGCGGTGGTGTTGAAAGGACTCTCGCAGTGTTAAATGGATTGGATGACAACTATTTGACAGAAGTCTGGAAGCCGATAATAAATGAAATTGAAAAACTTTCAAAAAAAGATTATACAAAGCATAAAGAAAAAATGAGAATTATTGCTGACCACATAAAAGCAAGTGTTTTTATAATTGCTGATGGAATTCAGCCAAGCAATACAGGACAAGGGTATGTTCTCAGGCGTTTAATTAGAAGATGTGTAAGGCTTGGAAAATTTTTAGCTCTAAAAAACTTCGCTTACAAAGTCGCTGAACCGGTTTTTGAAATATATAATGATTATAAAGAACTAAAGAAAAATAAGAATAAGATATTAGAAACGCTAAAATTAGAAGAAGAAAAATTCAACGAAACTATTGAAAAAGGAATAAAAATTTTTGAAAAGTTGACAAAAAACAAAAAAGAATTATCTGGGAAAGAAGCTTTTTTGTTGTATCAATCTTATGGTTTTCCTATAGAACTGATTGAAGAAGAAGTAAAAAATAGAAAAATAAAAATTGACAAAAAAGATTTTTTTGAAGAGCTCAAAAAACACCAAGAACTTTCGCGAACAGCGACAAAAGGAAAATTCGTAGCGGGCTTATCTGATAATTCAAAGCAAAGCACAAAATATCACACTGCGACGCATATGCTTCACAAAGCACTGAAATTAATTCTTGGTTCAGAGGTTCAGCAGATGGGAAGCAACATAACTCCTGAAAGGCTTAGATTTGATTTTAATTTTCCAAGAAAATTAACAGACGAGGAAATAAAAAAAATTGGAGATTTAGTAAACAGGGAGATAAAAAAGAATCATAAGGTAACTTACAAAGAAATGCCTTACAAAGAGGCAATTAAAACAGGGGCTTTGTCTTACTTCAGAGAGAAATACCCTGAAATTGTGAAAGTTTATTCAGTTGGGGATTTTTCAAAAGAAATTTGCACAGGACCGCATGTCAAAAATACTTCTGAATTAGGAAAATTCAAGATAACAAAAGAAGAATCTTCATCAGCAGGAGTTAGAAGAATTAAAGCTGTTTTGGGATGAAACCTTAATCACTTCAATAAATATTTTAACCTCTCTTCTGAGAAAATTAAAAATTCTTTACGTTTTTTAATATCTGGTTTTGAAACATTATTAACTCTTGTATAAAATCCGTTAGAGATTTCATCAATTAAACTTGCACTTTCCAAGAGCTTTAACCTAATACTTTTTCTGCTTTTTCCTTCTAATTTAAAATTCCATGCCTGATTGTATAAATCAAACAATCTATCTATGGTTTCCGGAAAAAGGTTATTTTCCATGTAATTATCCCTAAAAAAAGACATTGATGATGTAAAAAAATAAGACCTTCCCTCTTTAGTAATTTCTCCGTTGCGTTCAACTTGAATAGGTCCATTTGGACCACTTATCCATCCATTTCCGTCACCATCAACTACTCCCATTTTAAAACACAATCATTTTTATTTATAAAGCTATATATAATCAATCACTACAAATTATACACGCCGTCCAAACCGTATTTTTCTCTGAGATTGTTGTATTTCCACTCATCATAAAAATTCAATTTTCCGGTTGCCATTCTTTTTCTTATCCCTTCAAGTTCTTTTGAATCTTCATATTCATACAAATCTTCTTTCAAAAACAAACCTGAAGAAATCAAAAGAATATCTGGCTGTGAACTCAAAATAACGCCGTTGTCATAAACCAAAGTGTTATCTGTTATTATAGACGGTCCAGAAGTTTCCACAAAACAATATCCAGAACTATGCCATGTTTCTTGAGAGGCACATTTTATTCCAACAGATTCGTGATTTTCCTGCTGGTTGTAAAATATAACAACTTCAAAACCTAACTCCTTTAGCAAAAACGCCAAAAGCTCTGATTTTTCGCCACAGCTTCCTTCCGAACCATAAAACACTTCATATGGGTATCTTGAATAATCAAGTTGGTTATTTCCAAATTGTACTTTTTTGTCTGAGATTCCCCAAGGAATATTTTGCACAACGCTAATGGCAATTCTCACTTGGTCGTCTTTGTCATTTGCAAGATTTTGGATTTGCTTCACTATAGGCAAAAGCAAATGCCTCTGCTCCTCTTCATTTATTTTTTTTAATTTGAAATCTTCCCTAAAAGGAATCTCTCCATCTTCGTATGTAATGCTCCTAGAAAGTTCTGAAAAATACCTTTCCGCGTCGTCGTAAGCAACAAGATTAAAGCTTTTTTCTTCACCTCTCAAAACATAATTCAAAGTGGCTGTTCTTGGATTCTGATTCAATTCAGAAATACACCCATCATTTGACTTTACCAATCCTTCAGGACATCCACATACAGATGATTTTTCTACAAGTTTTCCGTTAACGCAGTAATACGGCTCATCCAAAGAGCATTTGTCATAAAAGGTCCCATCACCACAAGTCGGAATTGTTTCTTCATCACCAAAAAAATTGTCTGAAAAATAAAAAAATACAAGAATAATTGAGATTACAGCTACAAAAACAAAGAAAATAATCAGCTCTTTTCCATAACCCATAACTAATATGATGAAATGTATTATAAAAAATTAACCCTATTCAAGATAGATTCCCGGTTTTCCTGGTTTTGCTTTAGATGATTTGTTCTCAGGGTCGTGTTTGCTTTTATCGTTAACTACAAAAATCTTAGCACTAAGCCCTGTCCTTTTTTCAATTTCAGTTAAATTATCTACATAAATATTAAATTCATTTGGTACCGAATACAAATATATTTTATTAACGTTTTTGCCTTTATCTTTGATAATTTTAACAACATTATTTATGTCTTCTATAGTTTTCTCAATAATTTCCTCTTCTTTTTCAAATTTTTCATTTATTTTACTTTCATCAACTTCAGGCCATTTTTCAAGGGAAATAAATTTCTTGTTTCCAAGCCTTTCCCAGAGTTCTTCTGCAATATGTGGAGCAAATGGAGAAATTAATTTAATATAAATTTCTAACTCTTTCTTCCCAACTTTTTTACCTTGTAAATAATCAAGCAAATTTCTAATCTTTATAATAGCCAAATTGTACTTTAAATTTTCTATATCTGCAGATACCTCTTTTACTGTTTTATTAATTTTGCTTTGAACTTTTTCATCAGATTTCTCAAATTTCGGTTTGAAGAAATAACCTAATAATTTATTAACGAACTTATAACTTCCATCAATTCCATTTTCGCTCCAAATAAAATCTTTATCAGGACTACCTGTACTAACCAAAAAAAATCTTAAGATATCTGCCCCATATTTATTAATAACAATTGTTGGGTCTACAATATTGCCCCTGCTTTTAGACATAACAAATTTGTCTTCTCCGTGAACCATTCCTTGATTAAACAATTTTGTAAAAGGCTCATCAAAATCTAAAAGTTTTATATCTCTCAAAAATTTCGTGAAAAATCTTGCATAAATCAGGTGCATACACGCATGCTCTGCCCCTCCTGTATAAAAATTAACAGGCATCCAATATTTGATTTTCTTCTTGTCAAAAATTTCTTTTTTGTTTTTTGAATCACAAAACCTTAGGTAATACCACGAAGAATCAAAAAAAGTGTCCATAGTATCTGTTTCTCTTCGTGCCTTGCCTTTGCATTTTGGACATTTAATCTCAAAGAATTTTTTGTTTGTTTCCAGGGGATTTCCTTTTCCAAACTTTACTTTTTCAGGCAATTTAACAGGTAAATCTTTTTCTTTAACACCTTGAATTCCGCATTTATTGCAATAAATTATTGGAATAGGAGTTCCCCAGTAACGCTGACGAGAAACAAGCCAATCACGGAATTTGTATTGTATGACTCTTCTCCCAAGTTTTTTGAATTCAAGTGTTTTAGTAATATGCTCTTTTGATTCATCACTTGTCAAGCCGTTGAAATCACTAGAATTTATTAGCTTACCAAAACCAACGTAAGCTTCTTTTTTAACGTTTCCTCCAGAAATAACTTCTTTGATAGGCAACTTGTATTTCTTAGCAAAATCAAAGTCTCTTTGGTCATGCGCAGGAACAGCCATAACCATGCCAAAACCATAATCAGCAACGACAAAATTTCCTGCATAAACTGGGATTTTTTCCTTTGTTATAGGATGTAAAGCATAAGAACCTGTAAAAACTCCTTCCTTCTCCAAAACATCAATGTCTTTTTCTCTAGTTGATTTTATTTTTTCCAAGAACTTTTCAACTTCATTTTTTTGTTCTTTCGTAACCAAGTCCATTAATTTAGAATGTTGCGCACTTACAACCATGAATGTAATTCCAAATAAAGTATCTGGACGAGTCGTGAAAATTTTCCATTTCTCTTTATTTATTTCAAACTCAATCTCAACTCCTTGACTCTTTCCAATCCAGTTTTTTTGCATGATTTTTATTCTCTCAGGCCAATCCAATGAGTCAACCTTGTTCAGGAGTTCCTCTGAATATTTTGTTGTTTTTATGAACCACTGCTCAAGATTTTTTATTACAACATCTGTATCTTGATGACGCCAACACTTGCCATTATGCACCTGCTCGTTTGCTAGAACAGTATCACATTTTGGGCAGAAATTTACAGGCGCCTTTTTTCTATACACCAAACCGCGTTCAAACATTTTCAAAAAAATCCATTGGTTCCACTTGTAATATTCTGGATCATGGCTCATAAGCATTCTTTTCCAGTCGTAGCTTAATCCAAGCATCTTCATCTGCTTTATGTAGTTTTTAATTGCCTTATCAGTAAATATTTTTGGATGAGACTTATTTTTTATTGCTGCATTTTCTGCTGGCAATCCAAATGAATCAAAGCCCGTTGGATGCAAAACATTTAATCCACGCATCCTCTTGAATCTTGCAAGAATATCCCCAATAGTATAGTTAAATGCATGACCCATATGCAATCCAGAGGCAGATGGATAAGGGTACATCTCTAGAACATAAAATTTTCCCTTTTTTCCATCTTCCTTAACTTCAAAAATCTTTTTACTTTCCCACTTTCGCTGCCACTTCGCTTCAAGTTTCTTAAAATTATAAGACATAGTATAAAGAATTGATAGATTATTTAAATTAGTTTTGTTTTGGATTCATTCAATTTTAATTTATTGGCAATTCCAATTATGTCTTCCTTAGAAACTATGTTTTTATCGACCAGACCTTTAATAGAGCTTGTTATTTTCACAATATCTTCATCGCAAAAATTATAACCTGACTTAGACAAAAACTCTGAAACAGCCCTTTTTCCGGAATGCCTTCCTATAACAATACTCTCCCCAACCCAACCAACATCCTTAGGATTTATTATCTCATAAGTCAAACGATTTTTTATGATGCCATCTTGATGAATTCCAGACTCATGCGAAAAAGCATTTTTGCCGACTATCGCTTTATTTGGTTGTACAACCATTCCGGCAATGTCACTTACCATCCTTGATGTTTCAAAAATTTTTGATATATCAATACAGGTCTCAACATTAAAATAGCTCTTTCTTGTTATTAAATTCATAACAATCTCTTCCAATGAAGCATTTCCTGCCCTTTCTCCTATACCATTAATTGTGCATTCAACTTGCGTTACTCCTGCTTTAATCGCTGCAAGAGAATTAGCCACTGCATTTCCCAAATCATTATGGCAATGGCAACTTATCGTAACTTTATTCTTTGAAATTATATCTCCAAGATTATCAAAGATGTATTTTATTGTATCTTTAAATTCATCTGGTTGAGAATATCCCACAGTATCAGGAATATTTATTGTCGTTGCACCAAATTCTATTGCGACGCGAATTATCTTGCACATAAAGTCTCGCTCTGTTCTTGATGCATCTTCTAAAGAAAATTCAACATCATTACAAAGTGATTTAGCATAAGCAACCATTTCTCGAACTAATTCAATTACCTCTTGAGGTGACCTCTTAAGTTTCTCATCCATGTGAATTTTGCTCGTTGCAATAAATGTGTGAATCCTTGGCTTTTTAGAATATTTAATAGCTTCCCAACAAATATCAATATCTTCTTTAACTGCTCGAGCTAATCCACAAATAATAGGTCCTTTTATCTCTTTCGCAATTTGTTTTACTGCTTCAAAATCTTCCTCAGAACTAACTGGGAATCCTGCTTCAATTATATCAACACCAAGTTTTTCAAGCTGCTTCGCTATTTTTAATTTTTCATCTTTAGAAAGATTGACTCCAGGACTTTGTTCTCCATCCCTTAATGTTGTATCAAAAATTTTAATGTATGTCATAGAAACCTTTAGTAGTTTAAAATGTATCAAGACCAATCAATGATTGATCTTATAGTAACAGAAGCAAAGCTAGAGAATTTTCTCCAGAAATAATTTTTCTTCTAGCTTCCATAAAATATTAAAGAAATGCATATTTTTAAATATTCCTCTTCTTTTTTAAAATTATGGAAAAGATCCAATCATACCTTCTCAGAGAAGTAATCTCAAGCAACTCATCAGAAGCATATAGTTTATGGAAAAAAAGCCACCTTGGAGAGAATAAAGATGGTAAAATAAGATATTCATTCCCAGAAGCATTATTTCTAGTTGAAAAAAATAAAATGTCGGTTTTTTCAGGAAATAGAGAAATTTCAGAAAAAGATTTGATGAGAAAACTGCAAAAATATGATAAGAAAATTCAGGTTAAATATTCTGTATTTAGGGATTTAAGAAATAAAGGTTATATTGTAAAAACAGCGTTGAAATTCGGCGCTGAATTCCGCGTCTATGAAAAAGGGAAAAAACCCGGAGAAGAACACGCGAAATGGATTGTCTTTACAGACTACGAATCAAATAAAACATCATGGCACGAGTTTTCTGCAAAGAGTCGTGTGGCACACAGCACGAAAAAAAACCTTCTTTTAGCAATTGTCGACGATGAAGGCGACATAACTTATTACGAAGTCAGGTGGCTGAAGCCATAAATCACAAGAAAATTTATAACCTTTACCTGCGTATTTAGTCTATGCCTGCTCAGAACACTTCTGAATTAAAAGAAAAAATCATTGGAATTTTTAGAATGAAAGGGCCGCGTCTTCCAGTTCACATTGCAAAAGAAACTGGTATGAATATTCTCTTCTCTTCTGCATTTCTTTCTGAACTTGTAGACGAAAAAAGAATAAAAGTCAGTAATATGAAAGTTGGGAGTTCTCCCCTTTATTTTATTCCAGGGCAAGAATTCATGCTAGAAAGATTTTCAGAATATCTAAAAAGCAAAGAAAGAGAAGCATTCATTCTGCTAAAAGAAAAAAAATTTCTCAAAGATTCTGAACAAGAACCTGCTATAAGAGTTGCTCTGCGTTCATTGAAAGACTTTGCGGTTCCTTTCAAATATCCTAACGAGTCAGGAGATATTTACTGGAGATACTTCACTGTAAGCATTTCTACTTTTGAAATAAAAAAAGAACCAATAAACGAAAAACCAATGATATCTGAAGAAGAAATCTCTAAACCAAAAAAACCATTAATACAAATTAGAGAAAAAACCAAAACACTAGAAATATTTGACAAAAAAACCTCTGTAGTTTCTGAACCAAAAGCAAAAACAGAAAAAAAAATAAAAGAAAAGACTCTGAAAAAGAAAACTACCTCAAAAAAAAGCAAGCAAAATGATAAGTTTCTTGAGAAAATTAAAGACTTTCTTTCTAAATCGGCAATTGAAATTACTAGTATTGAAGGACTTGGGAAAGATGAAATTGTTCTTAAGGTTAAAAATAATGGTGAAGAACAATTGCTTATGGCTTTTAACAAAAAGAAAATCACTGAAAAAGAAATAATAAAAGCAGCAAAAAAAGCCGCTGAATTGAACTTAAAATACTCAATTTTGTCAATGAGTGAATTGCCTAAAAAAGTATCTGATTTAATCTACGCACTCAAAGATATAAAAACCGTGGAAAAAGTTGAGTAGGCTATCAAAACTCTTAAAAACCCCCAACTTTTATGATAATCATGGGAAAGATAAAATCAAAACTCATCAGAAGAACTGCAAATACTCTTTTAAAAAAAGATATAGAATTTACCGAGAATTTTGAAGATAACAAAAGAATGCTTGGAAATGATACAATGCCAAGCAAAAAACTCAGGAACCAGATAGCAGGACTTTTGGGTAAGATAAAAAAGCAGGAAATGGTAAAAGCAGAAGCATTAAAAAAGTAAACATCAAAATATTACTTAGTAATGGTAGAAGAAAAGAAAGACGATAATGTAATTTTTATTGGCATAAAACCATTTATGAATTACGTAACAAGTGTTGTAATGCAGTTCACAACCAAAAACAAAAAAGAAGTAGTTGTTAAAGCCAGGGGGAAATTCATAAATCGCGCCGTGGATGTTTCAGAAGTTGTAAGAAAAAAATTCCTAAAAGATAGAAACATAGAAGTTAAAGATGTTAAAATTGACAGCGAAGAAATGGAAAACAAAGAAGGTAAAAAAATTAATGTATCAACAATAGAGATAACACTTGTAAAAAAGGAATCATCTTCTTCCAGCTAATTTTCTTTTGATGAATACGATATCATTTCGCATTTGCTTAATCATTTTATTTTGTTTTCTAAGCATAAAAAATCTGATTATTAAAAAGACCAGATAAATCACAACCAAGCCACCAACAGCACCGATGAGTAATTCTATCTTTGAAACAAGCTCTATTGGAAGGACTTCAGCAACTTCCTTAAGGTTTTCTTCAATAGCCATTTTACTAAGACTTTTAAATGAATCTTATTTAATAAATTTGTCTCTGTAGCTCAGCGGTAGAGCGCCGCTCTCATGAGCTGGGTATGTTCAATAAATCATGTTGAACTTGTTCAACTGGGTGAGGCGGAGGTCGGGAGGTCAGCACTCCCCAGAGACATTTCTCTAGCAGAAAAATTCACGCAATCATATTCAAGCCATCACCTTTTTTTCTTGGTATAATGTGAAAATGGAAGTGATTCACAACTTGTCCTGCAGCGGCAAAATTGTTGCTTATAACATTAAACCCCTCTGCATTGTTTGCATCAATAACTTTTAAAGCTGTATTTTTCAAGCAATCCAAAAACTCATCCCCTAAACTATCATGCAAATCTAAACTTGTCTTAAAGTGTTTTTTCGATATAACCAAACTATGCCCGGGAGCAACAGGACTTCTATCAAAAATGGAGAAAAAATTATCATTTTCATAGATTTTATTACTTTTTATTTCGCCGGTTGCAATTTTGCAAAAAACACAATCTATCATTTGAATATTTCATCTTCAGAATTTATCAATTTATCCATAGTTTCTTTTAGTTTTGAAATCTTAACTCTGATTTGTTTTGTTGTGTTTCTGTCTCTTATAGTCACATCTTGATTTTTTATAGAATCGCCATCAATTGTTATGCAGTAAGGAGTTCCTATCTCATCATTTCTTGCATACCTCCTCCCTATACTCCCGCCAGAATCATAGGCAACATTAAATTCATTTTTTAGTTCAGAAAAAACTTCTCCAGCGATTTTTTCAAATTCTGGTTTTTTGACTAAAGGGAAAATTGCTGCTTTTATTGGGGCAAGTATTTGAGGGAATGTAAACATACTTCCTTCTTTTCCAACAGAATAGAAAATATCTAACATAGTCCATATATTCCTATCAACTCCGAAACTTAATTCTAAAACATGCGGTAAAAACTTTTTCTTTGATTCCTCGTCAAAAACTTCCAGATTTTTACCTGAGATTTTTCCGTGCCCTGATAAATCATGATTTGTTCTGTAATGGACTCCTGCAACTTCCTTGAAACCACTTAAAGTATCTAAATTAATTTCAACATCAAAATGAATTTTATTGTAAAAAGCTCTTTCTTTTTCACCCAATTCCCTGAACCTGAACTTTTCTTTTGGTATTCTCAAAACATTAAAATAAAATTCCTGGACTTTAAAAGTATGATACAAATAAAATTTAGGAATTTTATTTTTTTCATTCAATTCCAAACAGGAAATTTCTTCAATATCTTCCTTACCAAAAAATTTGATCCTTAATTTTTTATTCTTCACTTCATTCCATTTCTCATGCTCATTAATTTTCTCGGGGTTGAAAAAAATCTGTAGCTCTGCTTGGCTGAATTCCCTGAGCCTAAAGAACATTTGCCTTGGTGATATCTCATTTCTGTAAGCTTTGTCAATAATTGCTAATCCAAGAGGTAATTTATTTCTTGTCGCCTTGAATTCTTCTAGAAAAGTTATGTATGCTCCTTGCGCTGTCTCAGGGCTTAGATAAGAAACTTCGTTATTAAAGCCAACATTAACTGAGAACATCATGTTAAATTGTTTAACTTTTGAAAAGTCTACAGAACCACATTTAGGACATTTTAGTTTAAGGTTTCTAATTTCATTATCCATTTCTTCAATTGATAACAATTCTGGATTTTTCACACCATTATCTTCAAGAAACTGGTCAGCTCTGAATCTAAAGTGACATTTCTTGCATTCAGACATAGGGTCATTAAAGTTTTCTATATGTCCAGAAGCTTTGAAAACTTCTTCAGGAAGAATATTGTTACTCTGAATTTCATAAAAATTCTCGTCTATTGAAAGAATATTTTTTCTCCACAAATCTTCCCAATTATTTTTTAACAATTTTCCTAAATGTCCGTAAGTGTAAAATCCTGCCTTTCCGCTGTAAATATTAGCAGTCTGAAAGAAAAAACCTTTTGTTGATGCAATTTTGTTTATTTCATCAATTTTTTTCCCGACTTCAATTTTATTTTCCATTTTTTCTGCTTGAATTTCCTTTCCTTCATTTTTCATACTTTTTATTTCTTGCTTTTTTAATATATTGAGAATGTCTTTTACCTTTTTTTCTGCATCTTTTTTTGTTTTTCCCAAATAGGCAAGTGTTTTTGTCTTAACCTTTCCATTAACCCTTTTGTTTTCGTTTAAGTAGAAATATTCCTTATTACCAATCTTCTTCTTTACAATAAATGACATTTTATTTTAGTTTTTGAAAGGTGGGTGGATAAATTCAGTGTTTTGAGATAAAATAAACCAACCCCATTTTACCCACTACAAAGATATATTTAAATCTTTTCGTAGGCACTACAAGAATTTTAAGATTTCCGGAATTTTTCCCACATTGTCTTCATCAGTAAAATGCCCTTGCTTCTTTTTGATAATTATTTTAGCGCCAAGAAAATCCTTAAATTTCTCAGCTTCATCTAAATGGACATAAGGATCATTGTCTGAAAATATAGCTAAAAAATTATCGCAATGATCTAGAACTCTCTCAAAATCTATTAGGGTATTTTCCCAAGGATGTGCAATCTTTAATTCCTCAGATCCAAGGTTCATCAATTTAAACCAACCTGCAACAAAAACACAGCCACCAATTCTTTTATGTTTGTGAAGTTTTTCTAAAAATCTCATTATTGTCTGACATCCGATGCTGTGTCCAATAAAATAAGTTTCTTCATCAATCTCTTCTGGAGAAATATTTTCCTTCAAAAATCCAACCCAATTTTCAATCTTTGGGTTTTCTGTATCGGGCATGTCGAATGCTTTTACTTTAAAACCTTTTTTCTCTAATTCTGATTTTAGCCAGTCAAACCATCCTCCTTCAGATGAACCTCCCCAACCGTGTATCAAATATATTTTTTTCATTTTCATTTTTTCAATTTGAAAGCGGAGGGTGGGACTCGAACCCACGAAAAACCGGGCTGCAACCGGTTGCAGTAGCCACTGTGCCACCTCCGCGTAAAACTAAGAAATAGAAATCATATTTAAAAGTATTTACAAACCCAAACAAGAATTAATTGATTCTTCAACACCTTCAATCAACTGTGACTCAGAAGAATAAAAAAACAGAGAATCAGACACTCTTCTAATTGATTCAGATGGGGTTTTCCCTTTTTGTGATAATAAATAAATAGGTATATCAAAATTGTCTGCCCAGCCAAGTTCAATACCTTCTCTCGTTGACTCGTATGAAACTTCTGCCAAAACTAAATCTAATCCTCCACTAGACATTAAAAATCTGCTATCAAAAAGCATATTGCCTTTTTCAAAAGGAAAAACGAAATTATGTTGGCTATTCAAATAGCTTTGTCTAATTGGCAAATACAGCCTATTTCTGAAGTCAAAACCTTCTGCTCTTGAATGAGTAAAATAAATATTCATAAAATTCACTAAAGAAACGGTTTTATAAATTTAACTAAAAATGCCCTCGACAGGACTTGAACCATGAGGGGCAACTACGTTTCCCCTTACACTAACCCCTTCCTGGCTCTCTTAAACTGATTTAGCAGTTCAAATCCTAAATGCCCTCGACAGGACTTGAACCTGCGACCTACTGCTTTCTTTCCGTGTTTCGCGATGCGTATGCGTAATCGCTAGAAGGCAGTCGCTCTATCCAGGCTGAGCTACGAGGGCACTCATTACCAACGTAGCGACTTAATCGGTTTAAACGAATTCAAACCGGAAAGTGCGCGAGAAAACTTCGTGTTCTCGCTGAGCTACGAGGGCTTACAAAAAACAAGAAGAAATTGTATTTAAAATGTTTCCTGTTAAATCACTTCAGTTCAACAACATCAAAATCTTTAGCCATTGTTGTGTTTTTGAAAACTTTTTTCGCATCGTCCAAAAGCCTTTGTAAATTTGTTTTATACCTGTCGCTGATGTGGGTTATAATAAGTTTTTTTGAATTTGATTTTTTCGTAATTTCTCCTGCCTGTTTTGCAGTTAAGTGTTTCTTTTTGCTGGCTTCTGAAGTAATCTCTGAATGAAATGTTGCCTCACAAACAAGCAAATCAGAATTTTTTACAAAACCCACAATTTTGTTATTTATTGAAGTATCAAGAACAAATGAAACTTTTTTGTCATCTTCCTTAAAAGTAAAATCTTTGTTTTTGTATTTCTTTCTGTTATGTGTTATGTCTTTACCTTGCTTCAGTTTTTTTAAATTTTCAATTGATATATCTTTAATTTTCTTCAATTTGTTTTTGTCTATCCTTATTTTTCCTTTTTTTATAAAAGAATACGCATTGCAAATAATACTGTGGGTCATTGGTTTTGCTTCAATAACAAAATCATCTGTTTCAAAAACCTTGTTGGAAACTTCTTGAACAACTATCTTGTAATTTAATTGAAATGTGAAAGTTCTTATAATATTTTCTAGATGTTTTTTTATTCCATGTGGTCCGTAAATGTGAAGAATTTTACTATAACCAGTCAAGGAAAGCGTCTGCAAAACTCCTGGCAATCCCAAAACATGGTCGCCATGCCAGTGAGTAATTAAAATCCTCGTGAGTTTGCAGGGATTTATTTTTGCAATTCTGAATTGTCTTTGAGTTCCTTCACCGCAATCAATCAAAATATTTTCAGCACCATAGCTAAGAAGTATTCCTGTATGGTTTCTCTCCGGAGTAGGAATTGCGTAGGAAGTTCCCAAAAAAGTTACTTTTATCATTAAAGAAATAAGCTAAAGAGGTTTTTATTTGTTTTTAGAGATTAATAGTAATTCATCCTTAAAATCTAGATAGCCCTTTTTTTGATATTTCTTTAATTTTAATCTAAAAATATCTAGTTCAGTCCTAGAAGGATTTACGTTAGTGTTATGGATAAACTTATAGAAATTATTCAAATCAAAATATTTCTTATTTGTTAACATGTCTCCAACATACATCCTCATTTTAAATTTCTTAACTTTAACATTAAACCCTATATTTCTATAAAAATTGGTAATGTATTTTGAATAAACAAACTTAGGGTAAACTTGCCTTAACATTATATTATAATGGTCACTTCTTCTAGGAAGTGTTAAAATTAACAGCTTTCCTTTTTCATTAAGTATAGATATTAACTTCTTTAGCTGACTTTTATAATCCTCTTCGTTCGATGACCAGTAGTAGTTAGTATGGGAAGTAAAAATAACATCATATTTTTTCTTGGGCTTAAAACTCGAAAGAGTATCAACAAAATAACCCCCAATATTATTTTCAAAACTTAGGAAAACCTTCGCAGAATTTAAGGCATTTTTATTTGGCTCTACCAAATCACAAACATAATCAAACTCTAATCTATCTAAAATCTGTTTTGTCGTATGACCTTCACCGCAACCTATATCAACTAAATTAAATCTTTTAACTTCCTTATAAAAATTATTCCTTTTTCGAAGAGAATGACGCAGGGGATATAAAGATTATTGTATCTCCCCTAAGAAAAGTCAATCCAATGTTTCGCTTGATTTCGTTGTTTTGCATTTCCTTCGTGTTATCCAAAACAAGATTAATGTGAATGTCAAATGCTACAAGTATTCCGACAAACTGGTTCCCACCTTTAAGATGCACCAACACTTCCTTGTTTTTCGAATTGTTTAGCAAATCCAACGGTCTCTCTATGTTGTTAGCCATGATTTAAACTTGCATAAGTTGTTTATAAAGTTTACTAAAATAAAATTCAACATTGTTTTTGATTTTTACAGAATACGATATAGAAACCTATTTAAATCAAAAAGAGGGTTTTTATATAAAATGAAAAAAGGAAAAAAAATATCTGGCGGAAAATACAACAAAAGGAGAAAGAAAAAGCTTTACGAATCTCCTGGACAAAAAAGGGTTGTTAAACTCGGAGATGAAAAAAGAAAATCAAAAAGAACAAGAAGTGGGAAAAGAAAATTTTTCCTGTTAAAAGCAAAATTCATAAACATAAAGACAAAAAAAGGTGTTAAAAAGTTAGAAATAAAAAAAGTCGTTGAAACTCCGGCAGACAGGTTCCTTGCAAGACAAAATGTTATAACAAAAGGAACAATTGTAGAAACAGACCTTGGAAAAGTCAAGGTCACAAACCGCCCAAGCCAAGAGGGAATTCTTAATGGAATTTTAATTGAATAATCTCAATTGTTAAAAAATCTTCTAATGGGCTTTGTGTATAAAGTCTGAATAAAGGCTTACTTTTTACACAGAAAGTTAAGGATAATGGGTTATATCTTGTTTTACTATCTCTTTTAGTTCCTGAAAATTTGGGTTGAGCATTTCTTTTGGCACTTTATCTAAGAATTTATTAATCAATAATCTAAAGTGTTTATATGCTTCATAGATAAAGGCTACTGGTGGGGGTTCTTTGGTTTCACTTCTTCCATAATCTAAATGAGAAAGTTGTTTGTTTAAGACTCCATAATATTTTCTTATAGGGAGATTTGAGGTAATATCCCAATAAGAAAATATAATGGAGTCTTAAACAAACAACTTTCTCATTTAGATTAT
>JAGVWT010000002.1 GCA_018304175.1 Candidatus Pacearchaeota archaeon | reverse complement strand
TGTATTTGCTGCTGTTGTTCTTGCAAGAGTTCCATTATAAGCAGTTGCCCAATCAATCTTTCCAGTAAAAGTTCCATTTCCTAAAAATGCATTTATTGTGTCGTTTAAAGATATTCCCTGCGAATGAACTGTTCCATTTGCGTATACTCCTCCTGCTGTGAATATATTTGCCCATCTACGCGTTGAATTTCCTAAAACAAATCTATTATCAAAATAAGGAATCTGGCTTGCATTAACATTAAGATTTGTAACAGACAATCCAGATATATTTACAAAATATCCACTCTGAGCAAATATGTCTCCGTCTGTAATTGTCAAACCTCCAATCGCCCAGCCACCGTCAAAATCATAAGTTCCCGTCGCTGTATCTCCAGTATTGTCAAGGAAATTTGTAGTCGCCCACGTTGCAAGAGAATCATTTTTTGCTCTTACATAAGTCCCTAAACTGTCATTCTTCGCTCTCACATAAGTTCCCAATGAATTATTCTTTGCAACAACATATGCAGCAATTGTTGAGTTTATCGCTAAAGTTCCATTCGTTGCTTCACTCCAACGAGTATAATCAGCAAGTGATGATTCAAAGTAATTCCTTGAACAGTTAATCCAGTTGTGAAATTTCCTGTTCCAACAACATCCAATGCATTTTTTGGTGTTGTAGTTCCAATTCCAACTCTGTTTGTGTTTGATGCAATATGCAAAAGATTTGTATCAAAAGTTTGGTTAAATGCTCCAAATGTATTTGTTGCTGTTGTTCTCGCAAGAGTTCCATTATAAGCAGTTGCCCAATCAATCTTTCCAGTAAAAGTTCCATTTCCTAAAAATGCATTGATTGTATTATTCAGCCGAGTTTCATTGAATCCTAAAGAGTTTGCAGTTTCTGTAAACCAACCAGAAGTCCACGCTGTTAAACCTGCCCACCACGTTGAAGAATTTACATCTAATCCTGATTCACTGGAAGCTTCAATCCAGTTTTCCCTTGTAATATTTGATGCATTTATTGTTCCGTAAAATTTCCCGCTTCCAGTAATATTATATGTCAATAAATTTAAATTTTTGTCAGCTGTGATTGAACTTGTGTTTACATCTATCCCCCTGAATGAATAAGGTGTTTTTGAAATTCTTACAGTGTCTTTTAAAGTTGAATTCCTGTAATAGCAAAGATAATATTGCTTTGCAAAGTTTATTGTTACATTATGTAAATACAAAGATATTATTCCTCTATCATCCGTTGTTAAAGTTGTCGTGTTTGTGTACTCAACACTTGCAAAATTTGAACATGTGGAAGAATTAGAAATGTTAAAGACAAAATCATAGCTTCCTGTGATTATATTTCCTCCAGAATCAGTTGTTTGGATTGTCAAGTGAATGTCATCTGCTATACTGTCTGCGAGAACCAAGCCAAATAACGAAACAACTAGAAAAAGAGCAATTATTGATAGGATTATATTCTTTTTTTTACCTAAATTCACCATATTTTACCCCCTTTTTATTAATAATGATTATAATATAATTCCCTATATAAATTTGTTGTTTGAAATCACAAATTTTCTTTAAAATCAAAGAAAAAGTTCTTTCGGACGACGTCGTCACGGCGTTCGCTCGCTTTCATTACCCAAAAATTTCTTTTGTGTTTTGCCTTATGTGTCTTTCAAGCTCTTTTTTCTTGTTTTCCAGCATCTTGTCTTTTGCATCAAGCTCTTTTTTCAATTTTTCATTATAACTTTTTTCAAATTCAACTTTCAGTTTATTTTCCCTTTCCTTGACTTTCTCTTCGCTTTTCTTTTTGATTTCATTATACTTTACAGCAAGAACATTGTACATTTTTTCTTCCATATTTTTAAGCTTATTTTCCATTGATTTGATTTTATTTTTCTGTGCTTCTAAGCCTTTGACTTTGTTTGCATACTCTAATCTGAAATTTTCCCTGAGTTTTTTCTTTTCCTCTTTTATTTGTCTTGAATGCTTTTCAGCCATGATTTCTTTAATTTTTTCATTGTAGTTTTTTTCAAGTCTTTCCCTAAGTTTTGCTTCCCTCTTTTTCACTTTAGACTCCATAATACTATACATTCTGCTTTCCATATTCTTGACTTTATTTTTTTCATTCTGTAAACTTTTCATTTTCTCTAAATATTCAGCCCTGATTTTTTCTCTAAGATTTCTCTCATCTTCGCTAAGTTGCTTTGAGTGTTTTTCAGTCAAAATCTCATCAAGCCTTTCTCTTTCGATTCTAAGTTTTTTAGCAAGCATTTCCTGAACTTTCTCCTCGCTTTGCCTTTTGAGTTCTTCATATTTCGTAGCCATTAAGTTGTACATTTTGTTTTCTGTACCTTTAAACTTCTCAATTAATTTTTTCTTTTCAAAATCAAGTTGCTTTGAATGTTCAGCAACCAACATATCCCTAATTTTCTTTTTTTCCTCTTCAAGCTTTTGATTCAACATTTGACTGAATCTTTTTTTAACATCTTCTTCAAGCTCTGTTTTGACTTTTTGCTTGTATTTATTGTGAAATTCGTTGTTCAAGTCCAAATATTTTTTTTCAAATATTTCTTTTTGTTTTTCTAAGTTTGTTCTGAGTTTGGTGTCAACTGCTTTTTCTTTTGATTCCAACTTTTTGCTTAATTCGTTTTTTATTCCTTGAACAAAGTCATTGTATTTTGAATCAACCACGACGTTAACATCAGGACTTGGTTTAACATCAGGTTTTGATATTTTTTGAGGTTTTATTATAGGGGTTTTTTCACCCCGCTTTTCAATTTTTTCTTTTAATTTGTCAATATCCCTTTCGACTTCAGAAGTTGAATCAACGTTTTTCATCTTGGCTCTTATGACTCTTACTTCTTTTTCAAATCCAGTTGTGTCCATCGCTTCCAACTCATCCTTCAATGATTCCATTTTGGAAACTTTTCTGGCGAAATCATCAAACTCTTCCTTTACTTCCTCTTCTTTAATTGTTGTTTTTTTCACCATCTTGTTTTAGGTTTTGTATTTTTCCTTCCATTTATTCATGATTTCCTTCATCTCTTTTGTGCTTAACCCCTTTAATTTATATTCAAGTAGCATGGTATTATATCCTTTTCTTTTCCATTCTTCCACTTTCCTCTTCATTTCTTCAATGTTCCCTTCTTTTTTTAATTTTTTTAATTCATCAACTCTTTCTTTTTGCTTTTCCTTGATTTTTTGAATGTTATTTTTTACTTCCTTCTGAATTTCAACTTTGTTTATCCCTTTTTTTGTCCCAATGAATTTTGCTTGTTCCATCAAAAATATTTTGTGCCTTTCAAGCTCTTGAGAGTTTAATTCTCTCAATTCCAAAACTAACTTATCTCTGTCTCTAATTATGTATACAAAAAATAATATCAATACTAAGAAAACAAATGCTGCAAAAAGAATCAAGACAGTTGAATCAGATACTCCCCCATTAAAATTAAATGTGCCACTTCCACTTTGCTGGCTTTTTGAAATTGTGAATACTCCTGTTGTGGTTCCTACTGAAGAGAAATATCTTACTGTGGCGCTAAAAACATATTGGTCTGTTTTTATATCCCTTGGGAACGAGATAGTTTTTGTTATTAATATTTTGTCGTCAACTACAAAATTTTCGTTTTCAGAAATTATTGTGTTCCCATAAATATCATGAACTTTGTATTCTACATCTACTGATGATGTTCCCAATCCTTCTTGAAGACCACCTCCTGCGAGCAAATCAAAGACATTTATTTGCAGGGTCATTGTTCCACCTGGGGCGATGTTTGAATATCTTGACGGAATCTCAAGATTGGAATCAAAAAAGACATCTTCAGATTCTACTTCAAATATTACAGGAATAATTTTTTCTTCACCATTTCCCATTAGTTTAATATTCCCAACGTAAACCCCTTCACTTACAGAATTAGTGTCAAATAAAACCTCAACTTGTTTTTCCTCCCCTTCTTCAAGCACAATACTGTCATGGTCTAATATAACTCCTTTTTCTATTCCATTAACACTCAAATCTATTTCTCCTCCTTCATCACTGGAAATGCTGATATATTTTGTTTGAACACTGTCTTTATTGAGTGTATATTTCAGTAATACACTTTTTGTTTCAATCTTACCGGAAATCAGGAAAATCAGAGAAAATACTAAGAAAATTGCAACGACTAATAAAACTCCTCTTTTACAGGCTCGTGAGGAAAACGAGCAAACCTGTGAGCCTCTTTTCATTTCTACAAAACACATTTTACACATTTAAACTTTACTCTATCATTTACTTTTGTATTTTCTGAGCAGGCGATTTCGCAGGATAATCCTTCTTGAAATCCACACAACAAAAACAATTCCAACCAGTAAAATTATAATTATTATGATTGTAATCAAATTAAGCCCTAAAAATGGTTTAGATATTTCAAAAGTTGAAGATGAAATAGCAAAAGCTCCAGGGTATTCAATCCCAAATCCCAAAACATACTTTCCTGCTTCTAAGTTTTCAGTATTAAATTCTTTTGAGTAAGTTTTTTCATCTTGGACAAAAAAAGTCTCGCTTTCTTCATAATAACTATTTCCTTCAAAGTCTTTTATTATGTATGTCGCAACAACATCAACTTTTTCATTAAGCCCGACTTCAATTAAATTAAACTGCGCGTTTATCCTGTTTCCAGGAGTTATTTTTTTAAACGTGTCGCTGATAAAAACAGAAATATCAAACAGGAAATTTTCAGTTTTTGTTCCTATAACAACGGGAACCTCTTTTGTATAACCAGAATATCTTACCAAAATTTTTCCCGTTAACAATTCTTTGCTTTCAGAATTGATGGTGAGTATGATTATTTTTTCTTCACCAGCTCTTATAGAGGATGTAGCTTCGCTTAATTCGACTATTCCCCGTATGTCTTCTCCAAATACTTCAAGGCTTGCAAAAATAGTCAGTTGCCCGTTGTTCCTTAAAATTAATTCTCTTTGTTCTTCTATTCCTTGGATTGCAGATACGCTTACTTCAGCGGGCGTTACAATTAAATCTCCAAAGTTAATTCCTGAAGTAACAAAAGTTCCTCCACCTCCACCACCCCCTGCTCCGCTCCCGGTTTCTTCTTCGCTAGGCGCAGCAGGCACAGCGACGCAAACATTGCTAGTACATGTGAATCCTGAAGCACACGAGCCACAACTCAAAGTTGTCCCGCAAAATTCCACATAAGTTCCACAATTAAATCCAAACTCACTGCAAGTTTGAGGAACGCAAGAAAAAACACCCCCTTCTCCGTACACAAATGAATCAATAATAATTTCGTTACCGCCTCCGGAATTTATTGAGAAAATATCTGCCCTTAAAAATGAGAGAAGTGCAATTGAAAAGACCAAGAACAAAATAAATATTTTCTTTTTCATTTATACCTCTTTAACGAGCTTGCGATGAAAACGAGCGAACTCGTGAAGCTCTAGATAATCTTACCTTTTTACCTTTAAATTTTTTCCCTATTTTCATTGGAAATATTTATAAACAAATTTTATCAGGTATTTGTATGGGATTAAAAAATGCAATGAAGTTCGAGAAAAAAAGAAAGAAATTTAGATGGAAAGACCACCATTACAAAGTCGCCACTCTCGGACTTTACGCTAAGTCAGATCCTCTGAAAGGGGCTAATCAGGCAAAAGGAATTGTTTTGCAAAAAGTTCAGAAAGAAGCAAAACAACCAAACTCTGCAATGAGGAAATGCTGCAAAGTTCAACTGAAAAAAAATGGAAAAATAATTACTGCTTTCATTCCAGGAAATCTTGCGCAAAAATTCATTGACGAGCACGACGAAGTAATGGTTGAAAGAATTGGGGGAAAACAAGGAAGAAGTAAAGGAGACATTCCAGGAGTAAGATTCAAAATCATAAAAGTAAATGATCAGCCTCTGCATTTATTATGGCAAGGTGTTATAGAAAAGGGTAGAAGGTAAAATGACAAAAACAAGAGCAGGAAAGTTCAACAGATTATTGAAAGAACTCGCAGGTAAAAGGGGAAGTGTTTTTGATATGGATGGAAATTTAGTTGTTCAAGGAAAAATAAGTTATGAGGTGGGATTTAGGGGCAAGGAGCTTTACGTTGATGATTTGAGAGTGCCAATAAGGAATATAAAAAATGTCCCCCAAAATTATCTTAACGGAAATCCCATTATATTCATTGAAAATATTTATAGATTAGAAAGGAGAGTAGCATAATGACAGAACAAAAAACACAGGATTTGAATTTCAAGATTTTTAATATGTATTCCCTTGATGAAATAAATGTTGAAGACCCAGGACTAAAACCAGTGATAAATCTCAACACAAAATTAATTTTGAAAAGCCACGGAAGAAATACTCAAAGACTTGGACAGACAAAAACCAATATTGTTGAGAGGTTGATGAACAAGCTTTCTGTTGCAGGACACAGGGGAAAAAAGCACAAAATAATTTTGGGAAGTTCAACAGGAAAATATACAAAAAACATGATGATTGTTCTTGGTGCTTTTAAAATAATAGAGGAAAAGACAAAAACAAATCCAGTAAAAGTTTTAGTCAAAGCAATTGAAAATTCCGCGCCTCGCGACGAAACAACTGTTATTGAATATGGTGGAGCAAGGTATTTGCAGGCAGTTGATGTCTCACCTCTGAGAAGAGTCAATATTGCATTGAAAAATCTTGTTCACGGCGCTTCAGATAGGGCGTTCAACAAGAAAAAAAACATAACTCAAAGTTTAGCAGAAGAAATAATTCTCGCCTACGAAAACAGCGGAGACAGTTCTGCAGTAAGAAAGAAAAACGAAGCAGAAAAACAGGCAGACTCTGCGAGATAATTGCGTTTGCACTTTCGTGCTCACGATTTACTCTCATGAGCGATTTCGGAGCGAGCGTTTGCAACAGGCAAAAATATAATGTGTCAAGTTATAAATATCTGGTGTGGGCGCGAGTTGAGGCAATTTGGCTATGAAATAAATTTTGTCGAAGCAAAATTTATAACCTCTTTTTACTAATTTATTCTATGAAGAGTGAAATTTCAAAAATTCTTGCAGATACTTTAAAAAAAGAGAGAATTAACATTCCAATTAAAGAAATTGAAGAAAGAATCGAAATTCCTCCAAATCAAGAAATGGGTGATTTTGCATTTCCATGTTTTTTTCTTTCTCCAATACTTAAAAAAAATCCACAGGAAATTGCCATTAAATTAAAAAATGAAGTGAAGCTTTCAAATAATATTAAATCAGTACAAGTTAATGGAGGATACATCAACTTTTTTGTCGATAAGGAAGATTTTTCAGAGAAGATAATTAATCAAATATTAAAGGAAAAAGAAAATTATGGGAAAACAAACATTGGAAAAAATGAAAAAGTTTTGGTTGAACATACAAGCATAAATCCAAACGCTTCGCCGCATGTTGGAAGGTCTAGGAACGCATTTATTGGAGACAGCTTAGTAAAAATTTTGAGATTTTTGAATTACAATGTTGAAGTCCATTATTTTGTAAATGATGTTTCAAAACAAATAGCAATGCTTGTTTATGGAAAAACAGAAAACCAAAAATTTGATTCAATGCTGAAAAAATATATTTTAGTTGCAGCGAAAGTTAAAAACTCAAAAAAAGCGGAAAAAGAAGTTTTTGATTTACTTTATAAGTTTGAACACAATGACAAAAAAATCATGAAAAGATTCAAAAAAGTTACAAAAATTTGTGTGGATGGACAGAAAAAAATTCTTTCTGATTTAGGAATAAAATATGATTCATTTGATTATGAGTCAGATTATATAGGAAAGGCAAAAAAAATTCTGCTTGAATTAGAAAAAACAGGAAAATTATTCAAACATGAAAATCGTTCTGTGTTAGATTTGAAAGGAACTTCAATTGAAGGGCAGATGAAATCCCCTGTATTAGTTTTAACAAGGAGTGATGGAACTGGATTGTATCCTTTGAGGGATATTGCCTATACCTTAAATAAAATTTCCAAAGCAAAAGAAAACATTATAATTCTTGGCGAAGACCAAAAACTTTATTTCCAGCAACTCACGGAAGCATTAAAACTTTTGAAAAAAAATTATCCAAAAGTTGTCCATTACTCTTTTATTCTTTTAAGTGAAAAAGGAAAGTCAAGAAAAATGTCGACGCGCAAGGGAGATGTTGTTTTACTTGAGGATTTTGTTGAAGATGCTGTAAAAAAAGCAAAAAAAGAGACATCAAAGAGAAAAACAAGAGGAGATCCAAAAAAAATAGCTATTTGTGCAGTGAAGTATTCAATTTTAAAAATTTCCCCAAACAAACCAATAAATTTTAATTTGGAAGAAGCGCTGAATTTCGAAGGAGACACAGGGCCTTATCTTTTGTACAGTTATGCAAGAGCTTCAAACATTTTAAGAAAATCAAAAACAAAAAAACAAAAAAACAAAAAATTCTTAGTTAATGAATTAAATGAAAATGAAGTTGAGCTGGTTAAAAAACTGTCATCATTTCCTGAAATTGTCTTAAACTCTCACAAAACTTTAAATCCCGCAATAATTGCAAATTATTCCTATCACCTAGCACAGATTTTTAATGAATTTTATCATTCATCCAAAGTTATTAACTCAGAAAATGAAAATTTCAGACTCAAAATTGTTGAATCTTTTAGAATTGTGTTAAAAAATTCCTTGAAACTTTTAGGAATTGAAACAATTGACAGAATGTAATAAAGACGGTAAAACAAAACTTATTTAAATACTAAATTATAATAAATATCATACTCTTAGGAGTTATTAATTTGAAAGGGGGTGTTAAATGGCAAGAAAACAAAGTGGAATGGTTTTGAACTTCATATTATGGCTGACTGGAGTTCTAGTGTCATTAGCAGTAGGATTCGGATTGGTTGATGGAGTTTTGACCGTGAGATGGATTCCATTAATACTGACACAAATTGTTGGATGGGTAGTTGTAATCACAACTGTGGTTGGAGCAATAATGGCTATCGTCAACAAATAAATATTTTTATTTTTTAATTTCTTATTCTTAATTTTTTATTTTTGATGTTATTTAATTAAGCCACCCATAACATCCTGAAAGAAAACTTCGTCCCCAACATGCAAAATTCTCTCTATTCCTGTGAAATATTCCCAGTCCCCTTTCATATCAAAAAAGTATTCAAAGTCTAATTCTTTAAAATATTTTGGTCCTCTGAAAGGCATGTCTTCCGGAGCTGACAGCAAGGCTTTTTTAAGAAATGGAAAAACATCATGTTGTAAATATTTTTCTGGGAAATCTCTTGGTTGTCTGTGGTAGCGCATTTTCCAAACAAAGTTTCCTTTGAAAAATATATCTACTCCTAAAGGATTTTTGATACCCCCAACATATAAACTATGATGCTGCCAATCTCCACTTCTAAAAAAATCTCTCTCACTTTTTTTACCAGCTTCTGACAAAAATTTCAGCAACCCGTCTTTGTTTATTTCCAACATGATTTCCCAAGAAATAATGAATTTAAAAGAATTACCGTGTTTATTTCACAATTTCATCTCAGAATACTCTTCGCATAAGCATGTGCAAACCTTCAAGGTTTGCTATAACTATTACCAATTCTCTGGAACCATCTTGCTTTTTTAAAACTGTCAAAAACTTCTTGAGACCTTTCATCTAAACTAGAAGCATAAAATTTCATAATTCTTGGTTCTCTTCTTCTTACACTCAAAAAAACCGTATATGGGTCAGTAATTGTATTATCTTTTATAATCAATTCAGTTTCAAATGATTTTTTCCACAAATCTTTATTAAAATTTTCTAAGCTATGCCTTTCCCTTCTATTCAAAGCTTCTTCAACTCTTGAATCAAAAATCGTCAAACTGCAAACTTCATAATCTTCTTTGTTAGTAGTTAGAAATAACTCACTTGTAGTATTTGGATTAACACCATTCATAGAAATATCTAATATTGATGCTGTTTCTTCAAACTGTTCAAAAGAAATTGGTAACAGAAAATTATCTATACTGAACCTGCATATACCCATAATCAAAACAAACAGTTTTTGTTTTTAAAGACTATTGTGATAGAATTTTTAAGAAATTACTTCACACTCTTCATTTCCTTCCACGCAAGTTCAAATAATTGCTCTAAAGCGTCAGCGAAAAATTCCGTGTTAATCCACACACCAGTATCATAGTTTGGATGGAATTTTTCGTCATCAAGAAGCATAAACATTATCTGGTTTGAATCAATAATCACAAATCTTGCCCTCATTTTTTCCATGTTTTTTACCTCGGCCACTTTTTTTAATTCCCTCGCAACTTTTATGTTATTGGCGTTAATCGGCGCTGCGATTCTTATTTTCACACCACGTTTTTTGCATTTTTCAAGGCTTGGAAGCAATGCCTCAAATTTTCTGTTAAGCCCTTCTTTTGTTGTTACAATTGTTATTAATTTTTCAGCATTTCTTATCATCATGTCTATATGATTGTACAAGTTTTGTCTGCCCCTTAAACTTCCAGATAGGTCTGTCGGCTCGACAAATTTTATTCCCTGGCTAAACAAAGTGTTGAGTTCTTCAATAACTTCATCGTTTTTCATTGTCTCAAGTCTTTTTGTTTTTTCCTGAGCGTCTTTTGCAAGGTTTCTCTTGACCCTCTCAACAACTTCTTCTGGTTTCAAAGCCACAAATTTAATCGGCTTTCCAAGTTTCAGTACTATGAAACCTTTTTTGTCCAAGCTTTCCAATATATCATAAGTTCTGCTTCTTGGAACATCAGAAATACTACTCAACTCTCCAGCCGTTGAAGTTCCTCTAGACAACAATGCAGTCCAAACTTTAACTTCGTAAAGATTTAAATCAAATATTTTTCTAAGTCTGCTTAAAAATTCTTCTTTTACAATCATTTTACTTATTTATTTTTGGCTCACCATCCTTTTAAAGATTATTATGATAAAAGGGTGAATTAAGAGGATTACCTCTTAGTGATTATTTTAACGATTGCTATTTCCCCTTTTTTATCTTTTATTTCAAAGCCAGTTTTGTTTTTAAATGTTTCCTTGCCAGTTGCGACATTTGAGTAAATTTCCAGTTTTTTTGCATTAGTTCTTTCTATAATGGAGGTTTTTTGCCCTTCAAGCTTTTTCTTTAATTCTCCGTCGGTAAAAATGAAAAGTTCAATGATGTCTTTTTTTTCCAAGCCAAGTTTTTTTCTAAAATCTTGAATTTTTCTACTCAACTCACGAGCGTAACCCTCGGCTTCAAGCTCTTTTGTTATTTGAGTATCGAGTAACAAAGAAAGTTCTTTTGCGTTTTTTATTTCTATTTTTTTCACATTAAGCTGCGTTTTTATTATGTTTTCAATATCTTTTTCAAATTTGCTGTTTGTGTTAATTGTTAATTTTGCCAACGGCCATCTTAAACCGATTTTTGCAGCGTCTCTTTCAGCAAGACCTTTTTCAATTATATCAAAAACAATTCCAAATTCATTCTCAATCTTTTTGTCAATTTTTTTCTTATCAAATTTGGGCCAATCACACAAATGCACCGAGTTTCCCTTAACAATTTTTCTTTCTTTCAATTCCTGCCAAATTTTTTCCGTTACAAAAGGGATTACGGGAGATAAAACCACTAAAAGTTTATTTCTTATCTCATTTAAAATTTCAAAAACTTCATCTTCCCTCTCTCTTATTATATGAATGTAAGTCTTGCTTAAATCATTAATCAGGAAATCCTCTGTTTTCTGAATTACTTCAGGAAATTTGTACTTATTGTAACTTTTTTCTACTTCTTCTAAAAAAGAATTAAATCTTGATTGAATCCATTTGTCTTCAAGTTTAAGTTTTTGTTTGCCTTTTGATTTTTCAAGCGTGTTTAAATAATTATTAACATTAATCAGAACCCTAAAGAATCTTTGGATATCATTGAATTCTTTGTCGTTGAAAGCAAAATCTTCTCCTTTAGAAATTTTAGTGAAGTAATATCTCGTCATATCTCTACCATACTTTGAAATCACATCTTCTGGAGAAATTATATTCCCTAAAGATTTTGACATCTTGACTTTTCCCATGTCGAGAATCATCCCGTGAACCATTATGTTTTTGTAAGGTTTTTTCCCAAATCGTATTTCAGAGAGAATCAACTGAGAGTTCCACCAGCCTCTGAATTGGTCTTTTCCCTCAATATTCAAATCTGCAGGCCAAAATTTTTCAAACAATCTTTTATTTTTTGGATATCCTAAAGCTGCCCAGCTTGAAACTCCAGAATCGAACCACACATCCAAAACCTCTGGAATTCTCTTCATTTCACCACCACATTTACACTTCCAATTTATTTCATCTATCTCTGGCTTGTGAACTTCTTTTATTTTTTGCTTGGAAAATTTTTCTAATTCACCAATACTTCCGATGACTTTTTTTTCATCACATTTATTACACATCCATATCGGCAATGGGGTTCCCCAATACCTATTTCTTGAAATCGGCCAATCTGAAATTCCTTCAAGCCACGCTTTCATTCTGAGTTTCATGTAACTTGGAACCCAGTTAACTTCTTCGTTGGAAGCTAAAATTTTATCTTTTATTTCACTAATTTTAAAAAACCATTGAGGTACAGAAATCATCAGCAACTGGCTTTTACATCTCCAGCATACCGGATAATCATGGACGTAAGATTCTTTATGTACAAGAAAATCTTTTTCTTCTAAATCCCTGATGATTTCTTTGTTAGCCGCTTCAGCTTTCATTCCAGAATATTTTCCAGTGTTTTTTTCAAACTTGCCTTCAATGTTTACAATACTAACAACAGGTAGCCCTGCTCTTTGACCAGCCTCAAAATCTTCTTTACCGCATCCTGGTGCCGTATGTACCAAACCACTTCCTTCTTCAAGGTTTACATATCTTTCATTTAGGATTACTCTGTACGCTTTTTTCAATTCTGGAAGGTTCAAATTTAAAGAAAGCGGATTTTCGTACTCTAAGTCCTTGATTTCTTTGCCTTTGAATATTTTTTTTATCTTGTATTTTTTTCCGGTATTTTTCATAACACTTTCAACTTTTTCCTTTGCAACAATCCATGTCTCACCGCGCTCGTCAAGAACTTCTAATTCAACATAATCAAATTTAGGGTTAACCATAACTCCTGTGTTGCTTGGAAGAGTCCAAGGTGTTGTTGTCCAAATGATTAAGTATTTTTTTTCATTTTTCTTGATTTTGAATTTTACATAAACTGAAATGTCTGTTTTTTTCATATATTCAATTTCATTGTAAGCAACAGCTGTTTCACAATGAGGGCATACATGCACAGGATATTTACCAAGATAAAGAAGTTTTTTCTCATCGGCTTTTTTAAATGTGTCCCAAATTGATTCAATGTATTCTTTTTCAAGCGTCAAGTAAGGATTGTCAAAATCCATCCAAACTCCTAAATTGATAAAATCTTTATTCATTACATCTATATACTCTGTCGCGAACTTTTTGCACTGCTCAATGAATCTTTTTACTCCGTATTTTTCAATATCTTCTTTTTTTTCAAATCCTAGATTTTTTTCAACTTTGTTTTCAATAGGTAAGCCATGAGTGTCATAACCTGCTTTATCAAAAACATCAAATCCCTGAAGCCTTTTCTGCCTCATAGCAACATCTTTCAGAATTTTATTAAGTGCCGTTCCCATGTGGATATGCCCTGTAGCGTAAGGGGGCCCGTCCATAAAATAAAATTTTTTTCCTTTGAAATTTTTCTTTCTAATCTTCTCAAATATATTTTCTTTCTTCCAGAAATCCAATATCTCCTTCTCAGAAATTTTGAAATTGTACATTTCAATAATTATTGAAACAGATTAATAAAAGTTGCGTTGTCGTTTTTAATCCAAACACTCGCACTTCGTGCTCGCCAACAATAGTTTGCTTATTAACATTCACAAAATATCCCTTAATTCCAATAACTTAAAATTTTTCTTTATTAATTAATAAAAAGATAGATGAATGAGTTTACGAATAAGAGATTTTTAAAGGAGGAGTTAATGTAAGGGAAAACTTGGTTCCCCTCATTAGCGAGGCGAAGCCGAGCGTGTTTCACACAAAAACCTTTAAAAATACCTGATTTTTATAAATATTATGTGTTTAGGATGTTTAACAGGAAAAGGAAATGAAGGAAGCTCAATGAGGGAATATTCAGTCAGAACTCCTGGAGCAGGCGGGAACTATGACTCAGGAAACAGTAATTATGAAACAAAAAGCCATTCTGTTAACTCTAATAATTACAACGTTGGAAACAATTACGAATAATTCTCCAAAAACTCTTTCTCCATAAAATGTAGTTTTCCCGGAATTATTATGCAATATGGCTTTTTTATTTTCCTTTTAATTAAATTGTGTATCTTATCATAAATAATCTTATCATCTTTTGTGCCAAGTCTTGAGCATATAACTATTTTATCAATTTTCAGTTTTTTATCTTTTGCAGATTCATTAAGCTGTTCTAATGCTTCTATTATCTCGAGTCCAGGGTCAACAAAAATTATTGTATGGGCATTTATTTTCTGATTTTCCATTACTATGTCAATAAAACTTTCTGGCCTGAAACTTTTTGTCCAACGAGGCATAGAAGTCCCTTTTCCAAATTTGTAAATCTGTAAACCAGTCTCGGTTAAAGCATCTAGAATAGAAGTGCTGTGTATTACTTTGTACTTGATTTTTTTATTCTTCAAGTCTTTAATTAAAGAGATATGTGTTGTAGCCACTAAAGGCGAGCCATAGACAAGTAATGCGATATTAGATTTTTTTGATTCTAAGATAATATCTTCAGATTTATTCTCAACAAAGTCTCTGCTAACAGGAATTATTTTTTTGCGGATTACTCTCTCCAGAGTTTTTTTATTATACGGAAAATCACTTGTGTATTCTTCTATGTATATTTTTTTACATTTATTCAATATTTCTAAAGCCTGAATAGAGATACCTTTCTCATTCAAACCCAATCCTATTAAGTAAAACATCAAAAAACCAGAAAATCTTTTTATATAAACCTTACTTTGATGTTTTACTTACCAAACTCTTCAAAAAACCTCTTATAAACATCATGCCCATCTTTTCTGAATCTTGTCATATATCCTGTATACCATTGGCATAAAGAAACTCCTGTCTCAAGTGATTCTTTCAAATCTTTCGGGGTTTCAATTCCTCCAGTCCTTATGACATGAAATTCTTGAGATGGTTTTCCTCCCTTCAAATATTTAACAGCCCTTGCAGAAAGCTCGAGAGATTTCTCTTTTAATGGCTTGCCGCTTACTCCCCCTCCAAAAGTTGAAGTGTAAAAATCGTAAAGCTTTCTTTCGCTTGGATGTATTGACTCTCTCATTAAACTGTAGTTTGATGAAGCATTACCAAAATTCACTCCATCAAATCCATTTTCAAATAACAAATCCATAATCATCGGCAACTGTTCAATCCTTGTATCATTTGAAAATTTCACAACAACAGGAAGTTTTCTTCCTCTTATTCCCAAAAAATTTTCCCTTTTGCCTAAGAAATTTTCTTTCACATATTCCAATCTCCTTGAGAAGTCATTTTGTCCTGGCATTTTAGA
Organism: Candidatus Pacearchaeota archaeon; assembly: GCA_018304175.1. Classification (GTDB taxonomy): domain Archaea; phylum Nanobdellota; class Nanobdellia; order Pacearchaeales; family GW2011-AR1; genus JAGVWT01. The sequence goes on along the minus strand of JAGVWT010000002.1, from coordinate 52,697 downwards.
TTCTGTATTTGGGCAACTTTCATTTATTTCCAAAAAGTCAACACCACTTTGTTGGTAAAACATCATAGACATTACAAGAAGTTTTAGCCTGTCTGTTTCATCATTTATTTCTGGAGGTGATGAAATACTCCATCCTATCGGAATTCTTAAGTTTTCTTTTATCCTTTCTGCCCTAAGATAATTTACAGAATCTCCGTCGTTGTTCAAACCAAGCTTGTTTGACGCTGAATGGGATTTTGGGTAAGTTACAAAAGGTAGATGAATCCCTATTTCAGTAACGCCTGCTCTTTTTGAATATGTTCCTGTTCCCCCAATATATGCTCCTGCTCCCTGCATCTCAACCATTCTTGAACATTCCCCATTTTTGAACATTCCAGCCGCATTCATTAAAGGAGTCTTAAATTTCAAACCCCACAAAGTTCTTTCAAGTTCTTTTGGAGGATTGTATGTGAATAATGGGGTTTCTTTTTTCAAAACTTCAAGAAATTCTTTTCTTCCTTGTGAATAAAGTGAAACAACACTTTTTTGAGGGAGAAGTTTTCTTATAAAAAAACCAACTAATTCTTCAGTTCTAAGCAAACTATCTATCCCGCCGGCCATTCTAACTCCTGCGCAATTTTTTCGTAAGGGTCAAATGGATAATCTTTGCGTCGATCTTTTATTTCTCTTCTTACTTTTTTGATTTCAACCCCAAATCTTTCAGCGGCATTTGAAAAAGTAAGCCTTTCTATCTGTTCTCCTGAAAAATTATTTTGACTCAAAAATTCTATAAACAACGGCCACCATGCCAACCCAGGAATTCCTGACATGAAAGGAGATTTTATTTTTTCATCTAGCGTATGAGGAGCGTGATCTGTTTCTATCCAATCAATTTCCCCATTTCTTAGCATTTTAAAAATTTTTTCCCTTGATTCGTATTCTCTTAACGGAGGATTCATTTTCCAAAAAATCCCGTTTGGAACATTCATCTGCCTCCAATCATAAATAAAATGATGTGGACAAATTGCAGAAGAAATATCCATTCCTTCCTTTTTTGTTTTATTGACTATACCTACAGCTATAGGAGATGAAATGTGTGCAATGTGTAATTTTCCAGGGAAATTATATTTTCTTGCTAATCTAATCTGGTCTTTCACAGATTCAATTTCTGCTTTTTCAGGTTGAGCATGGCAGTGAGTTACTGCTACTTTAGGATCAAAATTCTCCCTGTTTATGTAAGATTCCTTTTCACAATGCACAACCAAAACTCCACTATACCCTGAATTTGAAAGAGTTTCATAAACAGCTTCTTGTTGTTCAATTCTTGTAACTCCTAAATTTCCAACAGAATGTCCTGCATAAAGTTTCATGCCGACGAGATATGGAGAAAATTCTCCTTCCATATAAATATCAACTGCTTGCTTTACTTGTTCTGCTTCATTTGTTAATCCGAGATACAACCCATAAAAAACTCCTGGGACATTTGCATCCTTCGCTAATTTTAATCTATTGAGAATTCTTTCTTTTGTGATAACAGGACGCGCTGTGTTAGGCATATCGAAAATAGCGTGGACTCCAGAATCAAAAGCAACTTCTAAACCATGTTTTATTGTTTCTTTATGCTTTTGCTCTTCGTCTCTTAGATGAACATGTGTGTCAATAGGCATAAACCAACAACTTAATCTTGATTTAAAAAAATTATTGTGATGGTTTGTATTACTTCTTTAGTGAAAATATAAGTATAAAACCTAAAATTCCTTATTCAAATTACTTAAGAGGTGAAGCCATGGCAAAAAAAAGAAAGAAAAAGAAAAAATAATCTTTCGAAATAAATAATCATCTATTTTTTTCATTTTTCTTTTTCAAATATCTTAAAAATGCTTCGCTTAACTCACGCCATCTCTCGATATCTAATCAGACCACATTATAATTTTCTCTCACGCAAATAACAAGCGACTTCGGAGTGGAGCAATTTATTTCTTACTTTTCTTTCCAGCCAAACTTCTACTCGTAACAATTGATATAAACAAAAAGCTAAACAAAAAGATATCTTCTCCGAGGATTAAACTAACAAGTGCTCCAACAAAACTGACGAGTGTTATAATTCTAAGATATTTTTGATTTTCACCGAGTTCTTCTTTTGTGATTTTCGCGAGAAAGTCTCCAGTGGGAATTCCTAAGAGAAGAACAACACCTCCAATCAACAAAGTAAAACTTGATTCCATAATGTGATTAGTTAAGATACATTATTAAATCTAATCCAATCCAAAGTATCACGTATTCTGTCAGCCCTTTCTTGAGGCAGTCTTAAAAGTACTTCGCTTCCTGGAAGCATTTCATAACCTACATTTTTCTCATTAGGGTTGTATAATCTAACTTCATTATTGAGGTCACTAATTTGATTACTGTAAACTACTTGAAAGTTTTCTGGTTTATATTCCCAGTTTTCAAAATTAGCTCTTTGCTCAAGATAATTACCAAACTCTTTAAGGACTAACCTACTTATCTCGTTATCAGGAGCAAACATAGTTATCGCTGTTCCCCCTTTAATGGATTGACAATAGTCTTCAAATATTTTATCAAAACACTGTTTTAGTTTTCTTGGTGCTTTTTTTCTATCCATTTTAATCAATTTTAGTGTGTTATAAGTGTTTTAAAAACTTTTTGTAACCAAACCTCAACAAAATTTAAAATTGCCTTTTCAAGCAGCAATATCTTTTCTGTAATGAAGATTGTTTCCTTCAATGTTTACATTAGCCATCGCTTCGTATGTTCTTCCTCTTGCTCCCACTTTTGTTTTTCCTTCTCCCACAATGCTAAACAATCTGCCGCCGTTAGCATAAAATTCCCCATCTTTAACATATATCCCTTCTCCGTAAACCTTTAATTCTTCAGAACCTTTTTCAATAAGTTCCCTTAAACCCAAAATTTTCTTTCCCCTTACATCTTCATAATCTCCAGGATACCCTTTTGATGTTCCTACAACACAAACTCTTTTTAGTCCATTATGTTCTACTTTTATATTTTCAATATTTCCATCAATTGAAGCCAAAACAAGTTCTAAGTAATTTTTTATTCCGGGAAGTATAACCTGACATTCAGGATCTCCCCATCTCACGTTATACTCAATGACATGTGGTTTATTATTGTGGTGGTTTTCATTGGGAATGATTCCCCCGACATATAATATTCCTCTGAAGGGATTTCCAACACATGTATGATTTTCCCCATTATTTTTCCCAAGCCCATTAATCACTTTTCCAACAAGATTGTTTTTATGACGATGTAAAAATATCCTCATCTCTGTTGGAGAATAAGAGCCCATTCCCCCTGTTTGCTCTCCTTCATCGTTGTTAAACACTCTTTTGTAATCTTTCGCGTCTCCTAAAATCTTGAAATTCATTCCATCAGAAATTGCATAAAAAGAAAATTCTTCCCCTTCCAAACCTTCCTCAACAAGAAAAGTTTCTCCAGCTTTGCCAAACTCCCCCATTTTCAAAATATTTTTTTCTACATCTTCTTCATATCTTACCCTTAACGCGCCCTTTCCTTCACACAATCCAGAAGCTTTTATATAGATGCTTCTGCCTTTTGCCAACAATATATCGGCAAAATCTATGTCGCTGACATATCCATTCTCTGCATCGACTACGTCGTCATATTTGAAAATTTTAAACTCTGGGTGAAGTATACCAAATTTTTTCATGAAATTCCTCGACCACGCTTTATCCCATTCAATTCTTGATGCTTTTTTGCTAGGTCCGAAAACTTTGAATCCTTGACTTTGCAACAAATCCACACTACCTAGCGCCAAAGCGTTATCCTGTGCGACATCAATTAAATTAGGCATATACTTTTTCGCTGTCCTTAAAATAGATTCTGGAGACTTCACAGAACAATTTTTCTCTGCGATAACTTCTTTTTTTCTGTTCCATGCAACAAAATTATTCTTTCCCATTCCCGCCACGACAATGCTGTTAACCAAATCACTTTTTTCGTAAGCTTCAGAAATAACATGCCCCCTTGTACCAGAGTCGACAATCATCACCCTCATCTTTATGGTTAAAGTTTTTGATTTATAAAGATTATTGTAATAAAATTTAAAATCTCTATTCTTCACAATTTTCTATGACATATCAAAAATTCCTGATTATCGCAAGCAAGAAAGATAAGGCTGGTGTTAATATAACAACTCATCTTTCCCAATTCAGGAAAAATCCTGTTATTTCAGGAATGCAAAAAAACCCTGAAAGGTTTTTTGATTTTTATCTTGTTGATGACGAAATTCTCTATACTGAAAACTTGGACTTGGATAGAATTAATAAATATGATTTTGTGATTTTCGCTTCAAAACACAAATCAGAAAAAAACATGCCTTCCTTAACTGTACATCCTCCTGGAAATCTCAGAAACGCTGAATTCGGCGGTGAAACCGGAAAATTGTGCAAAACTTCTGCCCAGTTCAATAAACAGCTTTTTGAAAAACTCAAGGAAAATACAGAAAAGTACAACCTAAAAAGTTATTCTGTTACTTTGGAAGCAACTCATCACGGGCCTTTAATTGATAAGCCATGTGTGTTCATTGAAATTGGCTCAACTGAAAGAGAATACGAAGATCGAAGAGCAGGTTTTGTCGTCGCTAAAACAATTTCAGATACAATTGATTCATTTGAGATAAATTCCTACAATGAGAATGCAGTAGCAATCGGCGGACCGCACTATTGCCCGAACTTCAACAACATACAATTAAAATCTAATGTTGCAATTTCTCATGTTATACCTTCTTACGTTTTTCCACTGACAGAAGAAATGATAAAGGAAACAATCAAGAAAACAGAAGACGAAATTGACTTCGCGATTTTGGACTGGAAAGGTCTTGGAACTTCTGAACAAAGGCAAAACATCTTGAACATTTTAGACAAACTATACATTCGCTATGAAAAAACAAGTGATGTTGGTAAATAAGTTATTCTTTAATATTCTTATTTGCCTCATGTTGCCATTCCTGTAATTTCAAAGCAGGAACTTTCAGTTTAATTTGTTTTTTCTCATTTTCTTTCTCCATTTTAATTTTGGACGCCCAGTGCAGGAATCGAACCTGCGAGCCCCGAAGGGCCGAGATTAGCAATCTCGTGCAATACCACTATGCGAACTGGGCTTGATTTTTAGTAAGGTTAAGTTACTTTTAAGATTTTATATTCAAAAACCTTTAAAAGTGATTCTATTCTTTAAATGCTGAAGCGGGGTAGAGCAGTCTGGAGTGCTCGCGGGGCCCATAACCCCGAGGTCGTGTGGTTCAAATCCCACCCCCGCTATTTTACAGAAATCTTTAAAAACAAAAAATTTCTTGAAATGATATGTTAATTCTAGGAATTGATGATGCAGGTAGAGGTCCTGTGATAGGACCAATGGTTTTGGCAGGAGTTTTAGTCAATGAAGAAATAGAAAAAGAATTAAAAAAACTCGGAGTTAAAGACAGCAAACAGCTTTCAGAAAAAAAGAGAGATTTCTTAGCCGAAGCAGTTAGGAATAAAGCAATAACTTTTGAAATCGTTGTTGTTCATCCTGAAGAAATAGACACTTCAACAAAAAACGGAATAAACCTCAACAAAGTGGAAGCACTTGCCTGCGCAAAAATAATCAACAGAATAAACAAGGGTTTCGAAAAAATAAAAGTTGTTGTTGATTGTCCTTCAACAAACATCAATGCATGGACTATGCTCTTAAGATCAAAAGTCAAAAATCTCTCAAATCTAGAAATTTCATGCGAACACAAAGCAGATGTAAACCACATCGCTGTTTCAGCAGCTTCTATAATGGCAAAAGACATTCGAGAAAAAGAAATGTCAAATCTCAGAAAAAAATATGGGAGCGAAATAGGAAGTGGTTATAGTTCAGACCCAATAACTATAATGTTTCTCAAAAAAAACTTGAAGAAATATCACAATCACGGAATTTTCAGAAAATCCTGGGCTACATGGAAAGTCGCTGCAGGAAAAACCGAGCAAAAAAAGTTGAATGTTTGATTTTAACAAATCTTAAAAACTTCTTAATTATTCTTTAATTATGCTATTCATAAAAAAGTTGGTAATGTACGGTTTCAAAAGTTTCCCGAGGAAAACAGAACTGCCTTTTACACCTGAAATAAATGTTATTATAGGTGCTAACGGAAGCGGAAAAAGTAATATTTCAGATGCACTCTGTTTTGTTTTAGGAAGATTAAGTTCAAAATCCTTAAGGGCAGCGAAATCCGGGAATTTGATATTTTTAGGAACTAAATCTGTTGGTCCCTCAAAAGAAGCTTCTGTTGAATTAGTTTTTGACAATTCAGACAGCGTTTTCTCAATAGACAGCAACGAGGTTTCAATAAAAAGAATCGTAAGAAAAAACGGCCAGAGTATTTACAAAATAAACGATGAGACAAAAACCCGGCAGGAAGTTTTGTTTTTGCTTGCTCAGGCGGGAATAGATTCGCAGGGATTTAATATAATTCTCCAAGGAGAAATTCAGAATTTTGTACGAATGCCTCCTCTCGAGAGACGCGGAATTATTGAGGAAGTTTCAGGAATTTCAATCTATGAAATAAGAAAAGAAAAATCTCTTAAGGAACTTGAAAAAACAGAAAACAAGCTGAAAGAAATTCAAACAATTTTAAGGGAGAGAACTGCATACTTAAATAATCTCGAAAAGCAAAGGCAACAGGCATTGAAGTATAAAAAGATTGAAGAGCAGATAAAAAAATTCAAAGCAAGCATAATTTTCAGCGACTTATCTAAAAGAAGAAAAGAGCTCGAGAAAATAAACTTTGAAGTCTCGGAAAAATCAAAGGAAATAGAAAAGACGAGAAAAATAATTTCGGAAATAATGTCAAAGATAGAAAGCTACGAATCTAAAATAAATTCTATAAATTTGACAATTCAGAAGTCAACAGGATTTGAGCAGGATAATTTGAACAGAGAAATTGCAAACCTTCGTGCAGAAATGTCTGGAATGGGTGTAAAGATAGAACACTATGAAAATAAACTTTCTGAGATATCGAGGGAAAAATCAGAGCTTGAAAAAGTAATCAAAGACAATGAATCATCTATAAAGGATTTACAGAAATCACCATCGGGGACATTAACACAAAAACATAGAGACATTGAAGAAAAGAAGAGGGAAATTGAGAAGTTACAGGGAGAAGTAAAAAAATTCTACAGTATAAAATCAGAATTAAAATCAATAAAAGAAAGAATAAATGACAAGAAAAATTTAATTCAGAACTATTTAAAAGAATCCGAATTTATCTTAAGCCAGATAAACCAATTATCTATTGAAATATTTGATTCTAAAACAGATAGGAAGAAAGTTGATTCATTGAAAAAAATTCTAGAGGAAAAAGCAGATTCATTGAAGAAGATTATTCACAGAGAAACCGAGCTTGAAAAAATATCTTATAGAAACGAACATGAAATTTCCAAACACAGGGATTTAAAGCAAAAAATATCAAAAATAGACATTTGTCCTGTTTGCAAATCTAAAATTACTCAAAATCATATTCATGCAATTCACAAGGAAGCAGATGATTCGTTGCTCTTTTTGGAAGAAGAAATAAAAAAGGCAGATAAAGAACTTTCTGAGATAAATGAAAAAAAGAGTTTGTTTGAATACGACATTGAGCAATTAAAGATGGAAATTCAAAAAAGAGAATCAGATATAATAAAACTCATGAGTGTTGGAGAAAAGAAAAATCAGCTGAAAACTTTGCATGAGAAAACTGAAAAAATTAGCTTAGAGTTGAAAGAGCTTGAAAGAATCAGCAACAGGCTTGAGAAGACAGTTGCTGAAAGTTCTTCAGTTGAACAAAGGTATGAAACTTCTAGAATTGAGTTGCAGGAAATTTCTATAAGGAGCAACGAAAATGTTAATGCCGAGGTCTCGTTCAAGCAAAAAGAACTTGAAAGAGCAAAAATTTCATTTAAACAATCAATTAGGGAAGAAGAAGAATTAAAAGAAGACTTGAATGAACATAAAAAACTCCTTGATGAAAAAGATGATTTGCTGTCGGAAAAAAGAGAACAGGAAGAAGAACTGAGTAGAAAATTTGAGAAGCTTATTTCTGAAAGAGATGATTATCAGAAAAAAATACGAGAAACAGAAATGGATGATGTCAAGAATCAAAATTTAGTCCATAATATCGAACAGGAAATTAACAGATTTAACATAGAAAAAGCAGAGATAAATGCAAAGATTGAGAATCTGGAAACTGATTTTTCTGATTTCATAGGAATTGAAATAATAAAATCTAATAGGGAAGAATTATTGGAACGACTTGAAAAAGCAAAACAAATCCTAATCAGCATTGGAAGCGTAAATCTTCTTTCGTTGGAGATTTATGATTCTGTTAAAAAGGATTACGATTCTGTAAAGGAAAAATCAGACATTATTGAAAAAGAAAAAGAAGAAATCCTTAAAATAATAAACGAGATCGACACAAAAAAGAAAAGAACATTTTTGAAAACTCTAAACGAATTAAATGAAATCTTTTCAAGAAATTTTTCAAGCCTTAGTGCAAAGGGGATGGTTTCCCTTGAACTTGAAGACAAAAAAGAGCCTTTTGCGACCGAATCAGGAATAAGAATTATTGTAAAAACAGGGCATGGAAAATATTTTGACGTGACTTCCCTTTCAGGAGGAGAACAAACCTTAGTTGCTCTCTCATTAATTTTTGCAATTCAGGAATACAAGCCATATTCTTTCTACATTTTAGACGAAATCGACGCTGCTTTGGATAAGAGAAATTCTGCAAGATTAGCCGAATTACTAAAGAAATATATGAAGAAAGGACAGTATATTGTGATAACACATAATGATGAAATAATTTCAAACGCAAACATTCTTTATGGAGTAAGTATGCATGAAGGTGTAAGTAAGATAGTTAGTTTGAAGGTTTGATTCTACTAATCCTTAATCTATTCAATTTTCTTTCGTTATATAATTTTACAGCTACAGGTAATAAACCATTGTTATACTCAGTGTCTGCAACATTTGCCCAATCAGTAACCCAATATTGTAAAAAATCAGCATTAAATGGAGATTTATCATAAATTCCTATAGGTCTTAAACCATTTGTGGTTTCCATTTCTTTCATTTCTTCAAATGATTTAAGCCCTTTCAAAACTCTTATTTCCCTATATCCTTTTTCATAGTTGATTATTTTTCCTTTAAGCCTATAATCAACTTTAAAGGGAGGCAATCTTTTAATATATTTAATATTACTATTAATTTCTAATAATTTTTCAGGAGAAATATTTCCTGAAACCCTTATCTCTAACCTTACATCTTTTAATCCCATTTTAGTGATTTTATCTAAAAATCTTTTATCATTGCATCTACTTCTTTTTGTGTGTACCTTTTTGTTGCAACTCCGTCTTTATCTTTTCTACTTCCTTTGACGTGAGCGTAATCCTCAATGTGATATGATGATGGTTTTAAAGCATCTTGTGTTGGGTGCACTTCAATTGATATATATCTCAAAAAACTTCGATAACTAATATCTTCGCCTTTATAATCAGGAGAAACTTCTAAAGGAGGCATAAGAGCAAGAAACCCAACATTTTCTTCTATGTCTCTAAGAACTGATTCCTGAACTATTTTTTCGAGAGGGATTTTATTTAAGATAATACTTACTGAAACATGTTTCGGAGTGATTTTTTTTGTCATCTAAACTTTTGTTGTGTTAGGTTTTTAAATCTTGCTGTAGTATTTTGATACATGAATCAAAAAGAAATTCTTTTGCAAAGCTTGAAGGAAAAAAAGTTTTCAAGCGAGATTCTTGAAGCTTTTTCAAAAGTCAAGAGAGAAAATTTCATTCCTGAAGATAAAAAAAATTATGCTTATCAAGATATTGCTTTGCCGATTGGCTTAGGGCAGACTATTTCACAGCCCTACACAATTGCTGTGATGTTATCTCTTTTAAAATTAAAAAAAAGGCAAAGAGTTTTAGAGATAGGAAGTGGTTGTGGTTACGCTCTTGCGTTGATTTCAGAAATTGTAGGGAAGAAGGGAAAAGTTTTTGGGTTGGAAGTCAGAGAAGAACTGGTTAAAAATTCGAAAAAGAATTTAAAAAATCACAAAAACATTGAAGTTTATCACGGCGATGGAAATTTCGGCTTGAAAGACAAAGCACCTTTTGACAGAATTTTAATAAGTGCTGCAGCTCAAAAAATTCCTGAACGTCTTGTTTCGCAGTTGAAACAGTCAGGAATTATCGTTGCCCCAATTGGAAAGTCTTACGAATCTACACAAACAATGACTCAATTCGTAAAATCAAAAAACAAACTCGTTGTGAAAGAAAAAATTCCGGGCTTTTTATTCGTGCCGTTGTTAGGTTAAGCTTAAAATCTACCAAACCCATAAGCGAGAGCCCGTAATTCAGATTCCCATTCTCCTAAATGATATGATTCCAGGACTATTAAACCACCCTGCAAATCTTCGTTATCGAAAAGACGGCGGCCTTTAAAGACTTCGTTATCCTCATATTTAACACAAAATAAACATTCTCCTTCATTGTAAACATCCTTTTTGTCTTCAACACTTAATTCTAAATTCTTGTTTTTTATTATTAATTTTCCTTCTAAACCACTTCCTTTACCAAGGTATATTGTCCACAACAGCAAAAAAATATCAACGATATTTTTTTGTCCCTGTTATTATTCAAGAAAGAGTTGTCTGTTGCATACTTAACCATAGCCATATTTGCTTATATACTAAGTCCTTTATAAAAATTATTGTGATTATTTGTCAAGCTAAATATTTATCAAAATATTAACCTCAAAAAATAGATTATTATTAATTCACAACTCTTTTATAAAAAAGAGAAGTTATTACAAAAATAAATAAAAAAATAAAGGAAATTAGTAATAACTTTCTCCGAATTCTTCTTTTTCCGGTTTCTTAGTTAACAAGACAATTAATGCAACAAGCAATACAACGAATATGATAGTCAAAATAACTACCAATACAGTTGTTGGGCTTGCTGTGTTCACATCGCTATATCCTGTTCCTAATCCTGTAGTTCCCGTGAAGTCAACTGTTCCAACAAGTCTGTCTCCACTCAATATATTTACAGTGAAGGTCTTTGCTCCGTTAGAACTAACTTCTACAGTCTTGCTTGAACCTGCTGGCACAACAACTACACTATTACTTACTGTAGCTGGTGATTCAGGAATAACATTGTAAATCTTAATCTTGTTTGAAGGATTTACAAGTATCAAGCTATTTCCTGATTTTATTACTTCGTTAGGTACTTCGTTTGCAACGAAAACTTGCTTAACTTGGCTAAGAGACAAATCTTCATTTGTTACTCCAACTTCCAAGCTGTAAACTCCTTGACCAGCACTGAACGGCATTGTAAGGTACATTCTTCCCCTAACTGTGTCGCTCTTGTCTGAGTCGTCGTCATCTACTTCTATTGCAACCAAGTCACCGAAATAAGCCTTGGATATGACTCCAAGTGCAGGAATTGCTGCAGTAACATACAAATCGTCAAGATCATTGTAACCAATGTTCTTTAGAACAATATCAACTGCGAATGTATCGCCAGCGTTTATTGTCTGACTTGTTTCTACTGACATTACAGCAACATCGTATGCTGATCTTTGAACTCTAAGAGTTATTTCGTCAACGTTTGTTTTGAAGTCTTTGTTCCAGACTGTTATTTCCAAAACAATGTCGTCGCTTACTATGTTTTTAAGGTCATGAGGCACAGTCAAACTCAAAGTTTTGATGTATCTCTTTCCCTCTTCAACATCTCCAACAAGCACTTCAACATCAGGACTTGATTTTACACCACGAAGCTCTGCTTCGATTCTTACATCAGATGCATTTTCAAGTGCTTCAAAGATAACTTGTACAGAAATCTTTTCTCCAGCAATTACACTTATATCTTCATTGAAGACTTCAGTGATGCCATCGATTTTAACAGATTCTATTGTTACAATTTCGTCTGTTGTTGCGCTGACACTGATTGTTGCTACAAGCAATACTGTCATAACTGTCACTAAAGAAACCAAAAATTTTGTGACATCCATTTTGCTTTTTTCCATTTTATTTAAGATAGAAAACAAAGTTTTCTTTAATTTTTAGTGTGTAAAGGCTATTTATAAACTTTATGGTAACAACACAATTTACTAACTAAATAGTACTAACTGTTAGTAACGATTAGTGAGATAGCTATATAATTTGGATGTCGTCGTGATTTTTTATGTGAATATAAGAGAGAATAATAAATTAATTATTGTATTATGGGAATATTTATAAATAAAGAATTAAATCAAAACAGCATGTATGAAGAAGATTATGAAGCACAAGTAAAAGCAAACAATGGTTTAAAAACAATAGACGACCGTTTCACTGATGTGTATAATCACATTTCTAGAGGAAATTCTGATTTGAGTTTTGACATAAACAAAATTGCCAAAATTACAAAGCATACTCCTATTTTAGTCAGAAATTATTTTGATAGAGTAAGAAGTTATTTTGAAAACAGAAGCATAGGAATTAAAAAATACAATTCCTTAATGGATGCACTTACAGAACCAAGTAATAGAAAAGCTTCTCATAAATTTAAGGATTTAATAAAAGATGAATATCCTGGTTTAAAGACATTAGATGAAATAAGAAATTTCCCTGATGAAGGTTGGCGTGCAATTGACAAACTTGGTTTAGAATATTTTACTGAATTGATGGATGGATATGGAGACACAGTTGAAACAAGGTCTGACAAACAAATAATGACGATAAATGAAATTATCACAAAAACAATGCCTTACATAACTCATATTGCATCAGATTTTTTAAAAGGTTCAAACAAATTTTATGTTGTCCGTAGAAGGCAGGAATTAGATAAAGACGAAGAAGAAATTAGATATGTTACCGGATTCAGACCAAAGGTTGATTATCTTCCTTCTTACGTAGAATTAGGGGATTTAATAGATGTTAGTGCAGAAGCTTTAATAAAAAGAATGAAAAATTATCTACCAGAAGCTGGGAGAATTTCCAGTTTTATAAAGACAAATGTAGCTTCTACTGTATCAAAATATGCTCTTGAAAATGGATATTTCACCAGTATTCCCACTAATAAAAAAGAAAAATTCATAAAGTTATGTGAAGAAGTAAAGCGTCAAGGAAAATCTGATGAAGACTTTATTAAAATACTTGCTGAAAAAATTAAAAATAGGAATGTACTTCCAAATGTTGGAAGAGAAAACAGGCATAATCCAATCTCAGGATATGTACACTTGACTTTAACGGGAAATTATAACCAACTGTCAGAAATAAAAGAAAATCAAGGAATTGACATTGATGTTGAAGTTGATAATGGAAATCAGTTTGCTAATGTAGTAAAAAATGATAAAAGAAAAGTTGTCTCTAATTCTTTAATGTCTTTAACTCCAAGAGAAGAACGTGTTATAAGAGAAAGATTTGGATTTAATCAAGACAACGACCTTTTATTAGAAGAAGTAGGAGATAATCTTGGAGTTACTAGGGAAAGAATTCGTCAAATAGAAGGTAAAGCAATTAGAAAATTACGCCACTTTTCTCGTGGCAGAAAATTAAGAATATTTTTAGATAATCCAGATAACCATCTAGACAACTATTAAAAAAGAAAAATTACAAGCTCAGAAGTTTTAGCTTTGAGCTTGTATTAGAAAAATTATCTGCGACAACTACTTTGCAATCTGCGTCTTCAGCTGCATTTATAGCAATTGCAGTTGCCGTTCCGTCGATTACTATTGCATATGGTTTTTCATCAAGGTTTCTTAAAGAACCAACAATACTTTTCGCAGAAACACTTTTGACTTTTTTGAAGTTTCTATCAAGAATTATTGCCTTTCCTCTTTTCTTATTACTTTCATAAACTGCCCTGAGTTCATCTCTTTCTTTGTCGCTTAAATCTTCTTCTTTAACTTCTGCTGTTCGACTTGGTGTTTGTACAGGTTTTTCACTGTAATCAAATCTTCTGTTTGCCCTGTAAAAAAATTCTTCAACAGGAACTTTTTTTCTAAGGCACATGAAAATTTCCTTGCCATTTAATTCTTCGACTTCTTTTCCGTCAGGAGCTGTTGCAATGTACTTCACATTTGCATTATCAGTAACGTTGCGTGCTATGAGTTTTCCGCCTCTGTCTCCGTCAACAAATAAAGTGATTTCCTTCTCCCTGCTCAAATCTCTTATAGTATTTGGGAGATTTGTTCCGTTCATTCCTATTACGTTTTTTATTCCATTCTTCAATAGGTTAACAACATCTGCACGCCCTTCAACAACAATTACTTCTCTTTCAGAAATGTCTCCTGCAGGAAGTTTTTCATCGCCATATTCAGTGATTCCAGAAATTCTTGAATAATCTTTGACTTGAGTTGAAAACTCTCTTGAATCTGCGCCTGACTGCAGTTCTTTCATCAATTTCTTCGCTCTTTCAACAATAAAATCTCTTTTGCTTCCGCGCACGTCTTCTATTCTTTCAACTTCTATCTGCGCGTCGCTTGGTCCGATTCTTTCAATTGTTTCAATTGCTGCAGCTATTAGAGAAGTCTCTGACTGATCCAAAGCAGTTGGGATTTTTATTTGTCCCTTTGTTTTTTTCTCGCTTCTTTCCAAATCAACTTCTATTCTGCCGATTTTTCCTTCTTTCTGCAAATCACGCATTTCCAAGTCGCTTCCAAGCAATCCTTCGGTTTGCCCGAATATTGCTCCGATAACATCAGGTTTTTCCAAAGCACCTTCTGCAATAAAATTCGCATAAATCATATATTTTATCGATACTGGGCTTACTTTAGCCATATTATTTTATTTTAATTTGTTTACTTAATTTCTGTTATAATAACAGACTTAGAAAAATACCTTGCAATTCTTTCATTGCTCTTAAAACAGCCTTTTGCTATTTCAAATGATTCCAAACGGTTTCTTTCGCTGGAAAGCTAAAAACGAAAGTGATTGTGAATTTGATAATGAAATATACTAATCGGTATTTTTCAATAACATTATACTTTTGGAGACTTTTTAAGGATTTTGGTTATAAAAAACTCTGCAAGAAAATGAAGGAGGAATAGACCGAAGTCATCCCTCCACGTCTAACCGAAGTTAGACTTTATTAATAGAAAAAAAGCTTTTATAAAAGTTTTGGTTTTTTATCATTTTTGTAAATGCTACTATCTCAAGCGAGATTCGAACTTGAAAACAACCTAGTGGTTTTTTTCGATTTTCCCCTTTTCCTTAAACTATTTTTTCAAACCTCAGACAGATGTGTTTTTGTTTTATACCTGAATAAAAAACACATCTCATAACAACGCCCCGTCCGAGATTCGAACTCGGGTCACGGCCGTTCTCTCGGTGAGTTTCCGTTAGGAAATCACCCTTTTCCTGAACCGATAAACAAAGCTGCATTTAGCAAGAGCTTTTCTCTCGCCGAGATAACTCTTCTTTGTTTATTTCAAGCCCAAGAAAACCGAAACCAATAAAGTTATCAGTTGAGAGGGCCGCATTCTTGGCCTCTGAACTAACGGGGCTTTGCTCCAAGAGTTCTCCGCGATTTCGTCGGAGGCAATTTGAAATCGCCGTTCCGCGTTTCGAGGAAGTTGAAAAGAAACCATCGGGTTTCTTTTACTGAACTAACGGGGCTTTGCTATTTATTTTATATGTATAATACTTTTAAATCTTTATTCATTCAGTCAATAATAAAGATAAGCATAATTATTCCTGCATATAATGAAGAAAAAACTATCTCAAGATTACTAAAAAGTATAAAGAATCAAAAAAGAATGAAATACGAGAGAAAAAAAGTTGGATTAGATATGATATGAATTACAGGTAATTAAAATCACTTAGCCAAAAAAACAGCGTCATTTGGCCGGACTCTGTCAGAAATTTTTATTCCAATGTGTTGCTTTTTCTTCGCGCTCTGTACGTTTTTTCTGTCTATCTGCATACTGGAAACTTTTTGTTTGAAGTCAGTCGTGTGCCCTTTTACATGAATTGTGTCCCCAACTTTCAAATCGCCGGTTAATTCAATCGCAGCAACACCAACATCTTTGAAATAAGTTGAAATTCTCCCAACCTCTTTTTCAGAAGTCTTCACCATAATTAATTCAATATCTTAGTATATTTAAATTTAATTGTTAAATCTTAAAAATACGTTCGTTTCGAAGTCGCTCACATTTTAATATTAACATATAATCAAAACTTTTCTAATATTAACCTTAAAGTTTTTGCGTTAATAATCTAATTACATTCGAGCCGTCAGGCGAGTGAAATTATAGCCCCACCAGGATTCGAAGCGAGGACAACTACGTTTTCCTTCGCTTAACCTTTCCTAATTGTTTAAACCGATTTAGTTCAAGAATCCTGAAAATAGCCCCACCAGGATTCGAACCTGGGTCACCGCCTTCAGAGGGCAGTATACTTGACCGCTGTACTATGGGGCTACAACTTATTTGAGAAATAAGGATTTTTTAATCTTTTTGTAATTCAAAAGTTTTTTATACTTTCTGTACTAAAGTAATTAATGGCAGTTGAAATGTCCAGCGTTGGCGTTTTTGTTATTATTTTAATAGTAGTTGTATTTATTGTAATGAAAGTCGCAAATGTAAAACAAGAAATCGTGATTAAGCTTACCTTAGCATTATTCTTGCTATTAACAATTTCATTAACTTATGTTTACTTTAAAACAGACCCTGATTTGTCAAGTGTTTCAGGAGCAGTTGAATTCGGAAAAACATATTTTTTGTGGTTTGGAAATGCGTGGAATAATGTCAGAACATTAACTTCAAACACACTGAAAATGGATTGGAGTTATAACAATAAAACTATGACGAGTGATACATAACATATTTCTTGAAAAGTGAATGATAATATTTAAAAAGTCTTTTTGACTAAACCTTATATGGCTAGAAAAAAGAGGGCTAAAAGGATTTCCAAGAGGAGCAGCAGAAAATCTTACCAGAATATTTCATCTAAAGAAGCTCCGACCAGAAAAACAAACCTTGCTCTGAAAAATCTACTAATATTCGCAGTGATTTTCGGAATTTCTTTGGGATTCTACAAGAATCTTTCAAATATTCTCGCAGTAAACTTTTTCGGTGTGATTTCATTGCTTTCAGGATTTGTAACACTTGCGTTCTTGATTGTATATTTGATACTCGTTATCAGAAATTGGCTTAGAAGATAATTCTGCAAATTTTTTTAAACGCGTTTTTATTCTTTTAGCTGAGCGAATGCCTGTGTAGCTCAGCGAGAACACGAAGTTTTCTCGCGCACTTTCCGGTTTGAATTCGTTTAAACTGATTAGTTCGCTACATAAACACGCCTGTGTAGCTCAGTTGGTAGAGCGTTACCTTGGTAAGGTAGAGGTCCTGAGTTCAATCCTCAGCACAGGCTTATGCTATTGAGCAAAGCGAAATAGTATTGAACTAATAAATAGGTTTAAACTAATTAGGAAGGGGTTAGTGTAAGGGGAAACATGGTTGCCCCTCATGTTCAATCCTCAGCACAGGCTTTTCATTAACTTTATAAAACTCATTTCTATTCCCAGATTATGTCAGACAACAATAAAGAAAGCAAACTGGATAAATTAAAGAAGAATTACAAAATAATCCGGGAAAAACACAACTTACCTAGTTTTGAAGAAATGAACAGAGATTTCTCTATTGAAAAAATTGCTGAAATAGAAACTGATTTTTTGCTGAGAGAAATAAGAAAATTTGTATCTGACAGAATTTTCGCTTACATGAGATACATAGAAAATCTGCTCAACCCAACAAACGCATCAATTTTTGTTTTCTCCATGACTAAAACATTAACAGAAAAAGAAAAAAGAACATTAAATGAAATTTACAAAGAGCTGTCAAAAAATGAAATCAAATTAATGAAAGTTGACTTAAAATATTCAGAAGAAAAAGAAGCTGAATTCATTAGGAAAGGGTGTGAATTATGGGAAAAGATAAGTCAACAGTTTATTGAGATTCTTGAAACAATTGAAAAAAACTGGGACAACAAAATGGATGTTGGTGGTAAGAGTTATTTTGGGTGAGAATCCAGACATAATTTATCCAAAACCTCTTCTAAACTTATTTCAAACAAAGCAACCGGCATTTTTATTTTCCAGTTCTTTAAAATGTTAGGATGAATTTCCCCAATATAACCAATTTTATCTTTCTCAAAAATGACTTCAACAACTCTCCCGTCAATGAAATAATCTGGGAAATTACTGGCCTCTGTAAAAGTAAACTGAATGTTTAGCATTCTTGATAAGTATTCAAGAATTTGTTTCAACTCTGTAAAATTTCCAGGCGCAACCGCAACTGCAAGAGACTCGTTTTCAGATATTTTCTCTTTCCCCAACTCAAAAATCTCCCCAATCTCAAAAATTTTTTGAGGGTATTCGACATCAACATTATCGGAAAAATTTTTTAAAAGAAAATGGCTCAGATTTTTTCTTAAAATATTGTAATCTGTCTTTGAGCTCTCAAGCTCAACAAGATTTTTCTCTGATAAAGCCATTTTCTTGAATTGATAATTTTTATTTGTAAGGTGATAATTCGAAACTTCTAGTATGTTCAAACCTATCAAAATCTCAGAAATTTTTCTTTTTACTATTTCCCTTTTACTTTCCTTTCCTATTGTAGAAATCTCTGGTATTTCTGGAATAAAATTATCATAACCATAAGCAATCGCGACATCTTCAATCAAATCAACTTCATGTAATATGTCAGTTCGCCAAGAAGGAATTTTCACAGTTCCTTTATTATATTCATAACCCATTTTCTCAAGCAAGTTCTTAAGGTGTTTTTCATTAAGATTCAAACCCAAAAGTTTATTTGTATTCTCTAAGGAAATTTTCATTTTTTCTTCTCCAAAATTAGGAGTTATTTCTTTTTTCCCTTTAGAAACTATACTCATCTGATTTATTTTGCCACCCATATCAGCCAAAGTCGTGGAAATTATATTAAGGCATTTTTTCAATGTTTCAAAATCAAAACCAGAGCATTCAACAAAAACATCTTTTGTATCTATGGTCACTTTACCGGTAAGTTCTGAATTTATTATTGGAGGCATGCTAAGTACATTATTTTTAGCGTCGACAAAAACAGGAAATTTTTCTTTTCCCTTTAACAAATGTGAGTACTCAATACCTGTAGGATGTTTTCTTAGTATCTCAATTCCGGACATTTCTTTGTTTCCTTCCAAAGGAATAAATTTTATTTTCTCTGGTTCTAAAGCCTTAAAAATTATTGGTAATGTAATTTTTTCCAAGGGATAAATTCCTACCGCAACTTTTTTTCTCTTTCTTCCAAGCGTAGCGTGAATTTTTTCCTGCATTTCAATTATTTCCTTGATTTTTTCGTCATCCAATTTTAATCCGCTTATGATTGCACAAGCCGTATGTGGTCTTATATCCTTAACAGAACTTTCAATAACAACTTTGTAATCTTTTTTTGGAGAAGACAAATTATATTTTCTCAACCCTGTTTTTTTCCCAAGAAAAGCCAAAAAACTTCTCTTAAAACCATGATACGAAAGTAAATCTGGTCTGTTTGGGAAAACTTCTATCTGAATTTCTTCAGAGTTGAAAGTCTCAAGAGGAGTTCCAAACATAGAAATCTTTTCCTGCATTTTTTCATCGAGTTTCCCTATCTCGTTCTCAAAAATCTTCCTGTTGAAAGTTATTGTTGCCATTTCATGTTTTCATCCAGAATTTAATTTTCCTAAGTTGATTCAAATCATTGCTGTATAATTCTCTCAAGTCTTTTACATTGTAATAGTCCATTAAAATTCTGTCAAATCCAGGACCCCATGCCAACACAGGAATATTTTCTCCAAGCAAAGGCACAACCACTTCAGGCCTGAAAATCCCTGCTCCTCCAAGTTCAAGCCATTCTTTTCTTCCTTCATGGTAAACCTCTATTTCAACACTTGGCTCTGTGTAAGCGAAGAAACTCGGGCGAAATCTTATTTTCTCAAATCCCATTTTATTGAAGAATTGTTTTAAGTAACCTAAAAGATGCCTGAAATTTGCATTTTTATCTATGACAATTCCTTCTGTCTGATTGAATTCAAATCCGTGCTTCCAGTCAACCGTCTCATTTCTGAAGACTTTTCCCAAAGCGAAGAACTTTCCCTGTAGTTTTTGATTTTTATTTTTCAAATCTGCAAGAGTTCTAACTGAAAGTGAAGTTGTATGTGTTCGCAGGACAAGTTTTTTTGCTTCTTCTTCATCCCAATCATACTGCCATCCTTTACTTCCAAGATTTTTTAGATTTCCCTCGTGGCTGTCTTTAACAAACTTAGCAAGTTTTTTGTCATGAATTTCTGCTTTTTTACCGAGGAAAAAAGTGTCTTGCATTTCTCTCGCAGGATGATCTTGAGGTGTGAACAAAGCATCAAAAACCCAGAAAGAACTTTCAATCATGCTTCCTTCCATTTCTTTGAAGCCCATGTCTGTCCATATTTTTCTTGCGTAGTCGCTTGCCTGATTTACAAAATGTCTCTTTCCTCCATGAACTTCAGGCAAAAAAGCAAGTACATCGTAACGCCTGAATTTTTTTCCCTTCCAAGAAGAATCTTTCTTAAGGATTTCAGGAGTAACCTGCTCTATCAAGTCGCTTCTTATCTTCGATTTCAGAATTTCTTTTCCAAAACTTGTCAGTTCAAAATCCACAGTTTTTCTGCCTCTTTCAATAACTATTTCCTTTCTTCTTTGTAGATTTTTCAAAACTTCTTTCTGCTCATCATTCAATTTAGAATAACTCAACGGCAAAGATTCTATAAGTATTTCCTCATCGGTTTTTTTTGAAATATCTTCTTTGTTTGTATTCAAAAGAATCTTCCCGTTTTTCAATTCAATAAACCCTTTGTTTTTCAGTATTCCGATGGATGCTTTAAATTCCTCGTCAGTTAAATCAGAAAGTTTTTTAGCTTCTTCAAGCAAGAGTATATGTTTGCTCATAAGTAAATTGACAAGTTTTCTTTCTGGTAGCTCCGATTTTTTGTACATTACACCATTATTTCCCAAGTCAATTATTTTCTCTTTATTGTAAGAAATTTCTAAAATACTTTTTTTCTCCAGGAACTTCAAAGCCCTCAAAACAGCAACTCTGCTTAATTCTGAAGCCTTGCAAATCTCCCCTATTTTTCTCTTTTCAAGATAAGGAATTATCTTTATTTCATTTGCACTCAAAGATTCTATGGTTCTTTTTACATCCATTTTTATCTAACAATTAGTGATTATAAAAATGTTTTTAAGTAGTTTTCAAAAATCCTTCTACTCGCACCTTGCTTTGTTATTGTGTTTCTGATATATTGAAGATTAGTCAAGCCAATGTGTTCGCCATCCATGTCGGCATTCCTAAAGCCAAGCCCAGGGCTTTTAAGTCATAAGAATCTTTCTCGTTTTTCACAAAAGATATAAATTTCATTTTGAGTTTATTTTTGTTGCAGATTTTTACATTTTGCCTAATGCGGGCGAGAATTTCTGCTTTCTTTTTCTTTTCAGAATTCAGAATTTCATCAAGATTTATACCTATAATTACATTGTTTTTTTTAGCAATTTTCGCCATAACATGGTTAAATCCTGAGTCACGTTGCTTCATCTTGTCATGCCTGTTTGACTGGTTTATCATTAAAACACTGATTTTCTCTTTTTCAAGAATCATTCTGTTAAGTTCGTCGTCGGCACTTGAGAAAACTATTTCCTTTCCTGAACTACTATTTTTCCTTATTGAATTCCTGGCTTTGTTAAAATCACTCTCTTGTATCAAGATAAAATTTTTTAACATTTATCCCTCAATCCTGGTTCCTATAAATTCCTTGTTGTTGAGCAAATTGTTAAGCTGTTTTAAATCCTTGCCAATTATATATGTTAAAGTTTTGTTATTTAAAATCATCCTTGCCGCAGTTTGATCCAAAGCAAAATGCTGTCCGGGTTTGTAATTTAATTTTGAAGCCATTTTGTAAAATTCTTCCCATGAAATCCTAGGTATGAATTTCGCATTTTTGAATTCTTTTGGGTTTTTGTCATAAAGTCCTTTAACATTTGTGATGTTTATGAAAGTCGTCCCGAAGTTTCGTGCAATTGCGGCAGCAGAAGAATCGCTTGTCTGATTTGGTTTGTATTCTAAACCCCCACAAAAGACAACATTTTGGTTTCTCAAATAACTTTTTACTTGCTTAATCTTTTGAGGAATTCCTCTCTCTGGATCTTGGTTGAATAAATAACTCATAAATCTCGCATTCGTTCTCGTCGCTGAGATTCCTGCATAATTCTGCAATTTCTCGCTTACTCCAATTTCATTGAGCGCCGAGATATATTTTCTCGCTATGCTTCCGCCCCCGCAGACAATAACAAAACTATATTTATGTAAGTTTTTTCTTATAACTTTTTTGAAATGTCTGAGAAAACCAATATCAATTTTGTCAGGAATTATCAGACTCCCGCCTAAGCTTATAACAACCACCTTTTTCATATGAGGAAAAAGTCAGAGGTGTTTTTATAATTTATCTATTTTATTTCACAGTAAAAAGCTTGTTGTCTTTGACGTTGAAAATTCCAAGTCGAACGCCAGAATCAAGCCAGCCGTGTGCATAATTTAGTGCGGCAAACGCATTGACAAAATCTTTTTTGTCTCGGAAATATTTTGCATCAGAAAGGTAGTTTGAAACCATGTCAATTATTTCTTTCGACTCTTTGCTTTTTCCCTTCACAATTTTTTTCTTCACAATATTGAGAGCCTTTTCAGTAATCTCAAAATATTTCCCAAGTTTTCGCCTTGTTATCTTATCTTCCATTATTACCAGAAAACATCCCCATTTATTAATTTTAAGATATAGTCAGAAAGATTTAAATAAAAGTTTTCTATTTATTATTTATGCAAAAAAGTGGTGTATTTTTGTTGGCTGTTTTAGTATCTTCTCTTTTAATTGTAGGAGTTTACGCTCAGTCATCAAACGATATTGATGATAAAGTTGACGAATTTCTGAAAAATGTTGCTGAAAAAAAAGGGATCTCAGTTGAGGAAATAAAAAATATAACTTCTATCGACTTCAATGACCTACCAGAAAACCTCAGCATAAAAAATATTGATGAAGAGGCAATTGAAATTTACCAAGTAAATGTTAATGATGGCCCTTCTATATTTATATTAACAGCGTCGAAGAAAAACATACAAAAGATTTTACAGACACCAATCTCAACAACATTGCTTAATTTTGGCTTTAGTGGGGAAAGCAATTCTTCATTATTTTTAAACACAGCGACAGGGGCACAAGGAAGCGCTGAAAACGGATATGTCATGCTGAGAAAAGGAAGCATCACGGGAATTTCAACAAGCTTGGAAGTAGTAAGTGGTGAAGGAACAATTGAATTAATAATCTATAAAAATTCAGACCCATTAGGATTTGGAAATTCAATTCCCGTGTCTTCAATAGGGGTAAAACAGGACTTTGATATTCAGTCAAGAGACATAATAAACTTCGAGCCCGGCGATACAATATCTGTGTATTTAAGTAACAATGGAAATATTTTGTGGAAAGATGTAATAAATGTAGTAGAGATTTCAACTTAACAAACTTTTTAAATAACAAAAATTTATAAGATTATGGTAAAAAGACAAAATTGGGTGGTGATTATTTTAATTTTGTTAGTCATAGGATTATCATTTTTTGTCCTTTATGATTATGTTATAAAACCTTCAATCAGTGGCTATACAATTGGGTTTTATAATCAGGGCGCAGTAGACATGGCGAACGAAATTGTGAAAAGAGCTCAAGAGCAAGGATTCGTGCAAATTAATGTAAATGAAGGAGAATCAGTAATACTTATTCCTTACGACCCAAATCAAGCAGGGAATACAGTAACGCCGACTGAAGAAAGTTCTGGATAAATTCTTAAAATGAGTGATGTAAAAATTAGGAAAGGTAATTTAGAAGGTAAAGGAACTTACGCAAATAGGAATTTCAAAAAAGGGGAAGTTGTAATAAAATACAATCTCAAACCTTTAACAAAAGAAGAATACGAAAAACTGTCAGAAAACTTAAAAAATTATGTCCATACACATTTTGGGCAATTAAATCTCTATTCAGAACCAGAAAGATATGTAAACCACTCTAAAAATCCAAACACAACTCAAAACCTAAAAGAAAAATGCGACATCGCTACAAGAGACATAAAAAAAGGAGAAGAAGTAACAACTAACGCAACAAAAGATGATATTTCTTAAACAAGTTTCCCTTCGGAAAATTTAAATACACTTTTTTCTTCTGATTGAGGTAAAAGAGGGAAGATGTCAAAATTTAATACAATTTTAGGATTCATTTCTATATTTTTATTAACTGTTCTGTTAATTTACGGCTTTGCATATTCTAATAATCCAACTACTGGAAAAGCTGTTTTGGATTTGAAGGCAACACATGTCGAAGGTGAACAGCTTACTGGAGTATTGAAGCTTTCATTGAAAGAAGGTGAGTTAATTCCTGCTAATTCAAGAATAGTTATAGAGAATGGGGGAGAAACTTACGGATATGACTTAAGTGATTTCATAAGCTCTGAAATAAAGCAGGGAAATTTTTACATTGAAGGCTCATTAATTACAGGACAGGGAGAAGGATTTGGTGTTGAAGGTGAAAAAAAATCCACAGAATCAATTCCATTTACTCTTAATATAATCCAAGAATCAACTACTGAAAATGAACCTGCAGATACAGAAACAACAACAGAAGTTGTAGAAGAAACTTCAGAGACAGAATCCCAGGAAACACAAAACGTTGAAGAAACAACCGGAACTCAAGAAGAAATTATCGAAGAACCTATTGAAGAGATTCCCGAGGAAAAACCAGCGGAAAGTTTAGATACGGAAAATTCTGAAGAAACAATTACAGGGGAATTAGAAACTGAAGAACAAGAACTTCCAGAACAAGATAATGAAAAAGCCTCGGAACAAACTTCTACTGAAAGCACTTCAGAAGAAACTAGTAATGAACCAACAGAAGAATCTCAAGAACTTTCACCAATAACAGGGAATTTTATTTCAAATTTCTTCAATTTATTTTTGGGAATTACAGGACAAGCATCTCTCGAAATTAACAATGTTATTGAAGGTGAAGTCTCTCCTACTAATCCATTTATCTACCAACTTAAAGAAGGTGAGTCTGTTGAACTAGTTCAGGGAAGTGAGAATGTAAATTTAGAAATTAAAGATGGTGAAGCAATTGTAAGCGCAAACTACATTGAAGTTGAAATGGGATTCGGAGAAGAATATTTAGGAGAAGTTGCAGAAGCTTTTGAAATTGACCTTTCCAATTTTGGAATAAACACAAAAGAAGGAGAATTAAAAATCAGCTTGATTTACGAAGATGAAGAAATACTTTCACTTACAACGCAAATTTCTCCGGGAGAAATAACAGCAACAAGTGAAGAAGAAATTCCAGAAACAATCATACCTATTATTGAAACTACAGAATCACTTCAGCTTACTTCAGAAGAAAGAGAAGCTCTTGAAAAAGAATTTGGAAACATCTCAGTTGAAGTTACAAAAGCAGAGCAAACCATTAATGGAGCAAACGTAAGATATGAAATAGGTGAGTTTTGGGCTGAGAGATACTATCCCGAAATCCCTGAAACAGAATTAAAAAACGAAGTTGAAAAAGATATAACTCTTTTCTTGAAAGATTTAGCAAAAAAACTTCTTGAAGAAGGCTCGTCGGGTTCAGGGAAATCGCAAGAAGATATTGGAATTATTGGGAGTTATAAAATCTGAAAAAATATATTACTCGCTCGCCTAACGGCTCGCTTATAAATTCTGCTTCGCAAATTGATTTAATTGTTAACATAGAAAACCAAGATTTTTTACGTTTTAATTTCCAATTTTCATCAACAATTTTTCGCGGAGAACCTTAACGGAGTTTGGCTCGGAGCGTTTATTAAAATCGAGCGATAGCGAGCATTTGCACTAGACAATTTAATGAAACAATAACAAGTTTACGAGCGAGACAATCATCTAAAATTGGGATTGTAATTCATTTTCTTGATTATGAATTTTCCACCGAGCAAATCAGATATTACAGCTGAAAAAACTAGCTTTCCGTAGACGACGCTGTAAATTCCCGTATGCAGAGGAATCTTTGATTCTTCAGAGAATTTTGTTATTACTTCATCAACTTCTCCCTTGTCAAGAATAATCTCTGTTTTTCTCCTTCCAAAATTCCCTATAACTATTATTTCTTCTCCAGCACCATTACATTCTATGGCTTTAACAAAAGGATCTCTTATAAGTGAATTTAATCTTCCTAAATAAATTTCATGCTCGGTTGGCGAAGGCTTCAAATACTGGAACCTTGGAGGAAGTCTTGGCTCTGGAATCACGAGCTGTTCTGGCATTCTTCTCGTGAAAACACTTTTTCCAGAACGTGGAATAAATTCATCTGACATATTTTCAATCATTGATTTTTCATAATCTTCAATCTGCTCTACCCTTTTTTTTACTACTGGAAATTTCTTTGGTTGCTCTCTGTAAAATTCTTGAGTTATAGGAAAAACTTGCCTCTCAGGAATTTTTATTTCTTTTCTCCTAAAATCCATAAGAGATGGAGTTTTAAATTCAGAAACATGATTCCCAAGTGAATTTTTTAATAATTCGCGTGTGAACTCAATTAAGATTAATTTTTTCTGTGAAATGTTTAGTTCAGATAATAATCTCATTCCTCTTTTTCCTCTGGAGAAATTGATTTTTTGTAGTCATCTGTTTCAACTGCTTGTTTCTGAGGAAGAGGATTAAATCTTGATGGTCTGTTAATATTCTGCGGCGGAGGATTTCTCATTGGCTGCTGCATCTGAGATGGTTGAGGCATCATCTGCCTAGGTTCATGAAGCAAACTCAATCCACGGGCGAGAGTTTTATTTTGCTCCATTAAATTATCTAATTTTCCAGATAATTCTCTATGTGCTCTTCCATCACCCATTCCAAAATCTCTTCTCTCAGCGAGCGACTTTGCTGAAATCTCAAACAATTCCAAAAGTTTTGATATCTGAATTGTCAATTCATCAAATTTAAGCGAGAGATTTGTCATGACTTTCTGCAAAGCGACAAAATTTTCTATAAGAACTTTTTCAGCATCTTTGTTATAACCCCTTAAATTTCCTTGAAGAGGATTTATTCTTTTCACAGGAACAGAAGGAATTTTTCTTTGAGGAATCTTAGAAATCGTTTTGTCAGAAATGATTTTTTTCTTAGGCATATAATAAAGTAGTTTTTCTTATTTATAAAATTTGTCACAGATTTATTCTGGGAAAACAAGTAAAATGTCTCAGAGACAATTTTTTAATGGGCAACATCAAAACCTCAAGCTACCAAAAATTTTAAAAGCCGACAATCTTCTGTATCTTATGGATTTGGGAAGAAAAGTCAGAAACATCGTGGCAGCAGGAATTTTGTCTACAAGTCTGGTTGCGTGTGAAACAATTGAAAATGAGCCAGGATTAGAATATGTTCTTTTAGGAAGTTTACTCGGCGCCGCAGCACAAAACGCAGCACAAAGTGGAAATCCTCAAAGACAAAGAATGGCGCCAGGAGCTGCAATACTCGGAGAAAATTTAACTAACTACGGATTAACCACAAGGTCGGCAGAAACAGAAGTTACTATTAACGATAATTCAAATAACAACCAGCAACAAATAGCAAGTTTGAATGAAAGTGTAAGAAATTATAATCAAACACAACAAGCACAACAAATAGCAAGTTTGAATGAAAGTGTAAGAAATTATAATCAAACACAACAAGCACAACAAACAGCAAGTTTGAATACAAACACTACAACACAAAATCAACGAACAACAAATCCAACAAATTTCCAACAAGGTTTAGTCGATGAAGAATTTAGAAATAGCAGATTATGGTTAGCGGCGGATAAATCTTACGCTTTCGCATATAATTATAACAGGGATTTCAACAATGATGGGAGAACTGGGCCTAATGAAAATGTCGGCATTAAAAATACATTCAAAGAAGATGAAGAATTTAGGTTACTTTTTAAAGAAGCTTCAAATAGAGGAATAGTAAAAGGAACTATTGACCTTGAAGTTTATTCTCCTAGAGGAGAAGTAATCTACAAAGCAGAGACTTGTTATGGTGGTGATTTTATTAGTATGAGAATTAATTCATTTAATACTGCAACGCAATTTTTTCACATAGACCACATTCACAAGGAAAACAATGAATTTGGAAATTATCTCCCAAATCACACTTGCAACCAAACAACACAGCGATTTCCACTCCTTCCTTTCTTCGTTGAAAAAGGTGGTTATGGAAATTACAAGGCAGTCTGGAAAATCAACAATGAATACAGAGCATCAAACGAATTTGAAATTGTTCCTTCTTTGGAAAAAACAGTTTCGCAGTAATTCTCCCCACTACACTCGTTGTTTTTATTTATGAAAAAATTGCTTCACTCCAAAGTCGCTCAGTTTTGATATAATAATTAACAAATAAAAATCAAATTTTTCATATTAATAAACGCAAAAATCTCGAACGAATTTACAAGTGAGCTTTTTTAAGTGAGCATGAAATGCGAGTGAGACTTTCTCAAACAAATTTTATAAACTCATGGGTATTTTTTTAATTGATAATGTAAAATTTGGTTTTGTACATTAATGATGTGAGAGAATAACTGAGCGTTAGCGAAGCAATTATGTTTTACTGTTTCTTTTTATGGTACAAATCTAAAATATAAATTGTATCATTAATTGAGTAAGCATAAGAAAGTCTAAATGGTTTGATGTATAATTCTCTTGTTCCTTTTCTTGTATATCTCATTGGTTTCCCGGCTTTTGGATTAGTTTTTATTTTTTCTATTTGTTTTATAATTTTTTGTTTTAATAACTCATCCTTAATTTTAGAAAAAGTCTCTTTGAATTTTTTATCGAAGACAATACCTACCATTTTTTCATTTCATTGATAAAATCGTCAAAGTTCATCCTCGTACCCTTTCCTTCTTCTATTCTTTTCCATGCTTCTTCTGTTTTTCTTGCGAACTCAAGGTCTTCTCTTATGTTTTTAGTTAAATTATTTACTTTCTTAATGATAAATCTTTCATCATCTTTTATTATAATCAGCTCTTCACCCTTTCTTAAATCCTTTCTCATGCTTGAAGGTATTACTATTTGTCCTTTCGAACTTATCTTGGTTGTAGTTATTTTAACCATAGTAAGACATATCTTACATATTTTTAAATCTTTTTATTGATTTATGATATGCACTATCACAGAAATCTTTAAAAAGTAGGTAATATTGGATTTTATATGAAATACTTAGATTCAAAGCTTGGAAAAGGAATTGCAAGAGTTGCAATGGCGAGTTATTTAGCAGGTTCTGTAGCAGGATGTGCAACACCTCAAGTAACTGCTTTCGGTTATACTCTGAATAATCCAAATTCTCAAACTCAAAGTTATTCAGCAAATGATACTTCATACGGCGACAGAGTTTTAAGAGCGCAAGAAGCACAAGAAGATGATAAAAGTTTCTGCGAAGACAACACTGTTGTCTGCATTGGAGGATTGCTTTTGCTTTTAGGTCTTGGCGCTGCAGTAGCAGGTGGTGGAAGTTCAGGAAGTGATTCTGGTGGTGGCGGTGGTGGAAGTGGTGGAAATTAGTTTTTCTTTGAAGATTTAAATTATAAAAGCGAGCAAGGACTGACCCTATCTATTCTTAAAACATAATCAAAACCCTTATTAAAATTTATATCATCACTATCCTTTATTTCTTTAACACCAAAATTATAAAATTTGCCTTTTTTTGGTGAGATATTTATACTAAACAATTTATTCTTTAACTCTTGATTTAATATGGTTCCAGCAGTTATAATTTTAAAATTACCAAGATTTATCGGGGTTTTAGAAGCATGGATATTGCCTAAAATTACAAATGTTTTTTTATCATCAAGAATTTTTAGAATATTATTTGCTAGCCCATTTTCAACATCTTCCTGATTTTTTATAAAATTTGGAGCAATAAAAAACACTTTTATATTTCTTGGAATATCCTTAAGTAATTTAATATACTCTTTACTAATCAACCCGCTTGTATCGGCTTCTTTGGCATGTGAAAGAATCTTATCCGGCTCTAAATTTTGAAACTCTTCTGGAATCTCTAAACACATATTGAAATTTTCATCTTTTGCCATTTCAGAGAAAAATTGCGAAAGCATTTCTGGGATTTCTTTTGTTCCATGAAATTCTCCAAATAAAATAACATTCTTGTTTTTTATTAGATTTTTTATATCTTGAAGCATTTTATATGATTAATTAGTTTTTTTAGTACTTTGAGGATTTAATTTTTCCTTTTATTTACTATCAAATATATAATCCATCAAACTCTTTATTTTATTTATTTGCTTTTTAGCCAAATCATCATTTTGATGTCTTTTTCTATATGACAAAACCCTGCTAATAGATTGAGAGACAACATCATAGAGTATGGCTCTAGTAAGAGTTGATTCTCCATGTTTCATCATTGGAGTTTCTTTCATAAATTCAATATAAAGCCCGATCGAAGAGTATAAATCTTCGGGATTACCCGAGACAATACTCCTTGCAATATCAAATGTTGGTTCAGTGTAGGCTGCAAATTCCTCGTCTAAGAATATTGTAGAGCCATCAGCTCTTCTCATGATATTCCATTTATGTGGATCGCCATGGCAAAGAATTCTTGGGAAGATCTTAAAATCTTCTGGCGACATAGTTAAAAGAAAACTTCTGAATTCTATCGGATTTCCTATTTCAGAGATTATATTCTCATATTTTTTAGTTCTTTTAATAGCCTTATCCCTAGTTTCATGCTGGAATATTTTATCATTGCTGAATTCTTCGAAGTTATGATGATTCAGTGATCTTTGATGAAAACTAGATAATTCCCTAATCATTTCAACATGATCTAACTCTTCTAATCCATCTTCATAAAAAGTAACCAAACTATTACGATTATATGAGGTTATTTTTACTATGTTTGCAAGATTGTTTCTTGAATAAAATTCTATTGCCCTAATTTCTCTTTGGATACAATCCTCATGATTTGATATTTTTAAAAAATACTTATTTCCTTCGGAATCTTGAATTATATAACACGGATTTTTTGTTTTTGATAATTTTTCTAAAACACTGATATTTTTATCTTTATTAAGAATATCTTTAACTATTTCTGAAAATTCATCTTTCATTTTGCAGAATTTCTAAGAATCTCTAGTATCATAAGAATCTGGAGGGCTAGGCGGGCTATAAGGGGTTGGAGGGCTTACCGGACTGCTTGGACTTGTTGAATAGTCCGTTCCATTTAAATACACCTTTCTTTTTTCCTTTGCCCTAGACAAAACAGTCTCCGTAGGATCTCTCAGATTTGTTTCAAGGCTTTCTCCCATAACTAATCAAAAATAGCACACTTTTTAAATTTTATTATTTTGAAGTTTATATGCAGATAGAAGTCTTTGCTTGTGGATTAAAGCACCCAAAAAAAGAGAAATCAGAGGATGCTTATTTTATTTCACAAAATAAAAATATTTTTGGAGTAGCCGATGGAGTTGGAGGATGGAAATCAAAAGGTATAGATCCAAGCATTTTTCCAAATGAACTAATGCAAAACTGCAAAAAAATTGCTGATAGTAGAAGAGATATCACGCCAGTTGATTTATTAAAAATGTCCTATGAAGATGTGTTTTCTGATGGAAGTACAACATTGTGTATGGGAAAAATAGAAAATAATATTTTAGATATAATCCACTTGGGAGATTCTGGATTCAAAATCATAAGAAATAATAAAGTGTATTATTCATCTAAAGAGCAAGTTTTTGATTTTAATTATCCGTATCAAATAGGAAAATATAATGGAAAATCTGTAAAAAATACTCCTGAAGATTGTGAAAAAACAAGGATAAAACTAAATAAGGGAGATATCATCCTAATCGCAACAGATGGATTGTTTGATAATATTTTTGATAGAGAAATTATAGAAGAGATGAATAAACAAGGTGATGTCGCCAAAATTCTAGTTGAAAAGGCCCATGTTTTCTCACTTGATAAAAAAAGGGAATCTCCTTTCACTAAAAAATCAAAAGGAAAATATTTCGGTGGAAAAAAAGATGATATTACCTCAATAGTTATAAAAGTATTTTAAACGCTAACTAACAGTAAATGTATAACTATCTTCAACATCTTTTCCATTGTCATCAACACCCCAAAATGTTTCTGTTACAGTCATTGTTGCTTGGTCTGTACAAACCCAAAAATCATCTGCATTTATTACTCCTCCCGCACTAATCTCATTTGTTCCATAATCTCCTTCAATATCTGTTTTTATATCTCCACAATAATCATCTTCTGGATTTTGGTGTACAAAACACTTCTGTCTTTCTTCGATTGTCAATCCAACAGAACCACCTGTTTCTCTTAATGTTGATTCATAATACCACCAATCAGCACCTGGTGAACATGATGTTCCAGTAAAGTCTGGCTGTGTTCCGCAGTTTTTGCACAAATTTGAGTAACTTGCACTTAAAATCCCGTTGCTGCCAACCGCGTAACAGCTCACTTCTGTGAGAATCTCTGCATTAGTACAACTCAATAAAGTTTTTTTGTCGTTGATTACTTCGCTTCTTAATGGGATTAATTGAATTTTGTAAATCTGCGAAAAAGGAGCAGATGAAAAGTCAAATGTGTTTTTGATTTTTGAATTTGGTTTCAAGTTGTTGTCGCCGAATCCTTGGAATAAAACAGCCCCTTCGAAAAAGTCATCTGTTTCTTCGTATTCAGAGAGGTCTGTTATCGGGAGCGTCTCTGTTTGAGACTCAGTACCTCGTATGTAATAACCTGCGACACCAAAACGCCCGTTGTTTCTTAAATTCAGGACTAATTCATCTGTGTCGCAGTTGTAAGTGTAACTGTTAATATACATTCCAACTCCGTCGCTGCATTCAAGTTGCTCTGTCGGAACAAACGTGCTCAACCATGAGTAAACAAAACCTCCGATGACAAGAACCATTGCGATTAAAAGCACGTAACCAATTACGATACTAATTCCGCGTTTATTCATTTAAGGAAATATGAAAAGAACTTTATAAATATTTTTTAAAACCATAAATGTTATAAAGAATTTTAGGATGGCATTTGTATGGATAACTTAAATGATCCTAGATTTAGGTTGAGCATGTTTGTTTTGCAGCCCACTACTTTTTGTAACCTTGATTGTGAATATTGTTATCTTCCGCTTAGAGATGTAAAAAGAAAAATGCCTGGACAAGTTACAGAAAATTTGGCTGATTATATAGGTGAGCATATATTGAATAAGGTACCTGTGATTTGGCACGGGGAGAACCCTTAGCTACAGGAATTAAACATTTTGATAAAATTATACTTCCTTTTTCTAAGAAAGGGTTAGAATCGAAAGTTCAACATAATATCCAAACTAATGCTACCTTAATAAATGAGGCATGGTGTGAACTATTCAAAAATTATAACTTCAAGGTTGGAGTAAGTGTTGATGGTCCTCCTGAATTAAATTCAAAAAGAAAAGATCTTCATGGCTTTCAGACATATTTTAGAATTTTAAAAGGAATTGAATATTTGTCTGATTATAATATTCCTTTTTCAATTATAGCTGTTGTTTCAGAAGATTCTCTTGATAGTGCTACTGAAATTTACGAATTTGCTCAAGACACAGGATGTAAAAGTTTATGTATCAATATAGAAGAAAAAGAGGGGGTAAATTTGGGAGGTGTTAAATCAACAGAAAAGGTTAAAGAATTTTGGAGGCAATTATATGTGGCTTGGAGAGATAGTCCTTCAGTAAGAGTAAGAGAATTTGATAGATTGTTTAGAAGAATGGATTTTATTTGTAAAAATAAAGAAACTATAAAGAATGAAATGCTTCCTTTGGAAGTGGAACTTATTCCAACAATAAGTTCTTCAGGAGAAGTAATATTACTTTCCCCTGAATTTGCAGATATTTCTGGAGATAAAAATTATAATTTTTCTGTAGGAAATATATTAGAAGAACCATTACGTTTGATATTGGAGAGGGGAAT
Source organism: Candidatus Pacearchaeota archaeon (assembly GCA_018304175.1). GTDB lineage: Archaea > Nanobdellota > Nanobdellia > Pacearchaeales > GW2011-AR1 > JAGVWT01. The sequence continues at coordinate 18,626 of JAGVWT010000002.1, read as the reverse complement.
CAAAAGTTACTATGTACAAGATTTTATTAAAGGAGTTAGACAATGTCGAGAAGAGTGCCCTTATTACTCCGTTTGTGGAGGTGGACAAGCAAGTAACAAATATTTTGAACACAAAAATATAAATACTAGTGAGACTCAATATTGCAGGAATACCAAAATGGCTCTTACAGATGCCATTTTAGAATTGGTTTAAAATGATAAGATCCCTCATTGATAAAATACTTGAAAAAGAGGAATTAATTGAAAGGGTAGCTGAAAGCACTTATTCTTTCCAAAGAAAATCTGAAGGAAGTTATTCTTCAGATGGAAATGAAGGATATCTTCATTGGGAGGATGTAGATTGGAATAATACTGAATGGGATAAATGGGGAAATTGGGATAATTGGTCAAAATCGAGTTAAAAATGGTTCTTGTAGAAAGATTTGAGAAAAATGGCAAAGAAATAATTTTTATTGGAGTTTCCCACAGCACTGATTTATTCCAAATTGATTTAATAAGAAGCAAATTAGAAAAAATGAGGCCCGATGTTATATTAATTGAAGGAGGTTACGAAAATGCGGAATTTCTGAGTGAAGACGATGCAATTTCAAGGGGTTGGGAAATGGGTTTTGTTTCTTATTTTGCTAAAAAAAAGAAAATTTTATTGTTGCCAAATGACCCTTCAGAGAAAGAATGTATAAAATTTATTGAAAATATTTATGGAAAAGATCTTGCTTTTCTCTATTTTTTTTTAAGAAACTTAGACTCTTTATTGAGGAAAGACTTGCCTTTATCTTCTGAAGAAAAAATGAAAATTGTTTTAAAAGAATTTGAAGAAAACTCACAATGGGAAAATTATGATTATACTTCTTCAAATTTTAAAAGAATTTTTCTAGAAACATTTGACAAAGATTTTATCTTAGACAACATATATGGGAATTATTTCAATTCTTCTTTAAATTATAATATAACTAATGAAGCAACAAGGAAGATTAATACTTTCAGAGATAAGTTTATGGCAGAGCAAATAATAAAATACCTTAAAAGCCATAATCGGATTTTTATAATCAAAGGAAAAACCCATCTTTTTGATAATAAAGAACTTTTTCAGAAATTATTTACTTAGAAAAAAGAGAAAGGAGTTTATAAAATTTGTTTGAAGATCGCTCGCCTTCGGCTCACTCATAAATTCCCTCGCTCTGAAGTTACTCGATGTATGTAAGGTTAACTCATAAAACCAAAATATATTCACCCCATATATTCACATTAAAGTTCTATTTTACGAAAATCCTTGTCCGAAGGCAGGATTGGATGAATAAATCAATCCGAACGAAATGAAGTTTAGCTAGACATTTTATTTTTTTCCAACTCCGCGACATAATCTGAAATTTCTTTCGCAGCGTCAGGATTCACAGATATGCTATCAATTCCTTTTTCAACTAAAAACTTCACCATTTCTTTTTTGCTTCCTGCCTGTCCACAAATGCTAGTCTGAACATTATTTTTCTTCGCAATTCTTATGACATATTCCAATTGGTGCAAAACCGCAGGATTCATTTCATCGTAAATATACTGAACTTTTTCATTGCCTCTGTCAATTGCAAGAGTGTACTGAGTAAGGTCATTCGTCCCGAAAGAAACAAAATCAATTCCTATTTCACATAATTCCCTGATTATTTGAACGCTTGCAGGAGTTTCTATCATCACACCTATTTCCGCGTCTGAGAAATTTATTTCCTTGGCAAGATGCTTGACTTTTTTGACTTCATCAACAGAAATTACTTGTGGAAGAAGCAAGCCGATTTCTTTTCCTGTCCTAGCAACTCTCCTTAAAGCATTGAGCTCTGCCTTCAAAATTTCAGGATTTTTTATTCCAAATCTTATTCCATGGAATCCTAACATAGGATTTGTCTCTGTTTGCTTCGGAGAACCTTGAAGATTAGAAAACTCGTCACTGCGGACATCAGATGTCCTAACCCATAACTTGTCAAAATATTCTGAGATTTTTTTGACACCTTTAAAAATTATTTCTTCATAGTCTTTAATTTTTTTATCCTGAACAAAATAGTTTGGATGTTTCCCCGACTCAGCAATTATGCCTTCAATTCTCAGCAATCCAACTTCTTTCAAATTTGTTTTAGCAGCTCGCTCTGCAAAACTCGGCAAGTCAATTGTAACTTTTATTTTCGTTTTTGTTTTTGATGTAACTTGCTGAACTTCTTTTTGAACTGCCTCTGAAACTTTGCCTTTGTAAATCTTCCCTGTAAAACCGTCGACAGTTACTGTTTCTCTTTCTTTCAACATTGACGTTGCTTTGTCTGTTCCAACAACAGCAGGAATTCCCATCTCTCTTGAAACAATCGCGGCGTGACTTGTCAAACCCCCTTCATCTGTTATAATTGCCTCTGCTCTCTGCATCGCTACAACCATATCAGGATTTGTCATCTTAGTTACCAGAACATCTCCTTTACTTATTTTGTTTAAATCCTGCATTGATTTTATAATTTTTATATTTCCGAAAGAAATCCCGGGCGATGCAGGAATTCCTTCCAAAATGACTTCACCGTAAATCTCTCTTACTTTTTGTGTCTTTGATATTGTGGTTATAGCTCTTGTCTGAACTATATAAATTCCATCTGAGTCAATTGCAAACTCAATATCTTGCGGTTTTTTGTAATGTTCCTCCAATTTCAAAGCTGTTTTTGCAAGTTTTTCAATCTCATAATTATTCAAGACTTGCGATTTTGATTTATCCTCTGGGAGTTTTACTTCAATTTTTTTATCAGCATTCCACGCCACTGCAATTTTCTTGTCAGAAACTTTCTTTTCTATTATTTTTAATTCATCTTCGTTGCCAGACAGTACATACATATCAGGAGTAATCATCCCAGAAACAATTCCTTCCCCTAAACCATAAACAGATTCTATTATTATATTTTGGTTTTTTCCCGTCGGCTCTTTGGAAAATACAACCCCTGATTTTGTTGCATTAATCATTTTCTGCACAATCACTGCAAGTTTGATATTTATGTCTTTGAATCCTTTTTTCTTTCTGTAATAAGTTGCCCTTGATGTGAAAAGAGATGCAAAGCATTTTTTTATTTTTTCAATAAGCTCTTCCTTTCCCCTAACATTTAAAAAAGTCTCCTGCTGTCCGGCAAATGAGGCATCAGGCAAGTCTTCTGCAGTTGCTGAACTCCTTACAGCTACGTAAGCCTGTTCAGAAGTTTGACCAATTATTTCGTCTGCTTCTCCTTCAGCTCTTTCAGTTGAAAGAGTTTCATAAGATTCAATAATTTCATCTTCCAAATCCTTCGGCATTTTCGAGTTTGAAATAAGTTCCCGGATTTTTTTTGTCGTCTCGTCAAGTTTTTCTGTTTTTTCGTAGTCTATATCTTCAAGTAACGCTGACATTTTTTCTCTAATGCCTGATTTCTCAATAAAATAATCATATGCCTGTGCTGTCACAACAAAACCAGGAGGAACTGGAATTTTCAAATTGTATATCTCACCAAGATTAGCACCTTTGCCTCCTGCAACATTCCCAGAATTTTTGTTTAGTTCTGAAAACCACTTGATAAACTCTGAAGAATAATTCGTTTTATCACCTTCTTTTCCCATGTAAATTAAAAATTTAAGAAGTTAATAAAAGTTTTGCTGTGTTCTATGTTCAGATTCTAATTTTTACAGTTTGTCAAACATTAAATAAAATTGACTCGTCTAACGACTCGATATTTATTAAGATATTTAACTCCGAAAAATAATTTATGATTAATTCAGAATTTTTACATTAACAATTATATCAAATTCGAGCGAGTTTACGAGCGAGAGGATTTTTAAGCGAGGCAAAGCCGAGCGTAGTACCATTAATTCTTCAAATCCCCAATATAAAATCCCTTTAGAATATTCTCTTGCTTTGGGTTATTATCATGTTGCCCCCTAAACAATCCTGTCCCGTCTATCCCGCAAAGTTTGAGTATATTTGCTTCTCCGCCAGGATGCTGCGGAATCCAAGCTGTTAAATCATAAACCTTTCTGTCAATTACAGTGTAACACGATTCCTTTGAGTTGTGCATTTGAACTTCAGACATTGTGAAAATCACCTCTTCAAGTTTATCTTCACTATGACTTTCCTCACTTACAACCTGCCCAGTTTCCTGATTCACTTTGGTGTTTTCATCTTCACCATTATTCCAAATATCCACTTGAAATAAGAAATATCCACCGATTAATACTACAGCTATCACGATTATGATAAGTAATCCCTGGCCTTTTTTGTCTTTTGAATTTATCATTTTAATTTGCAATAAATTTCATTTATAAATTTTATCTTTTTTTAACAAAGAACTCAAAGTCAAGTAATCACTTCCGCTTAATACCAAAGCCAGGGCTGCAAAAAATATTCCAATATCTCTTATTCCCGACGGAGAATTTATTCCTAAATTAAATATTATCGGAATTAATTGCAGCGCCAAAATCCCTGCTGCAACCCTTGTATACAATCCAAAAAAAATCAACAAACCAAGAATAAGTTCCATAGATGCATTAAAATAAACAACATACACTGCTGAAATGAACGACATATATCCCGGAACCAAACCAACCCATGAGCCAGAATTTGTAAACTGCATATATGAAAATGAGAATAAAACTATAGACAAACCAAGTCTTAATGAAATTGAAGAATATTTTTTCAAGTCCATTTAACTAGCCTGAATTTAACATTAATAAACTTTTTGCAATTATAGGATAAAATACAGCAATTCTTTTAAAGAAAGCCACCCTAAAAAAGAATGGTTTTAAGGCTAAATTATAAGTTAAACCAAGGAATAACTATTTTTGATACTAAAAATAATCGGAAAGTTAATATTATAGTTCGCCATATAGAAAATGAACTTGATATTCTAATCAAAGTAGATTTAGAATTAAGAGAAAATAGACTAAGTGATATAATTACTTTAGGTGAATGGGAGTCTTATGATATCACTCCGTTGTGTAAAGTAGAACTACCAGGTCCAAAATACAATTCAAATGATCTTGAAAGAATTATGCTTAACTTTATTGCTCCAAGAGAAGTTAAAATTTCAGAAAGAAAAATGTTCGATGGAAGTAAGATAAAGGATTATAATATTGTAGAATCATATATATCTCAAGGGAGATAAGTGAGATTATTTCAATAGTTTTATAAATTAAATTTTCATTTAAGGGACATGAATTGGTTATGGATATTACTGGCTTTAGCAATTTTTGTAGTTTTAATTTTCATTTATTATTACAACAGGTTTGTAGTTTTGTCGAACAGAATTGACAATTCGCTGAGCCAGATTGATGTTCAATTAAAGCGACGTACCGATTTAATTCCAAATCTTATTGAATCTGTGAAAGGCTATGCAAAGCACGAAAAAACAGTAATAAAATCTGTCTCAGACGCCAGAAAATCTCTGGTCAGCGCAAAAAACACAACAGATAAACTCGCAGCAGACAGCCTTCTTGAGAAAGCGCTTGGAAAACTATTCGCAATTGCAGAGGCATATCCTGATTTGAAAGCAAACACAAACTTCCTGGAATTGCAAAGGGAGCTTTCAACAACAGAAGACAGAATTGCTTACGCAAGACAATTTTACAATGACTCAATCTTAAGCTATAATAATATGTGTCAAAGTTTCCCAGGAAGTTTTTTTGCGAATCTTTATGGAAGAAAGCCAAAAGAACATCTGAAAATCGCAGAATCCGAGAGAAAAAATGTGAAGGTTGATTTCAAAGATTAGTGAAATAAATTTTTAACTATTTTGTCATTCTCTTATATTTAGAAATAGTTCTTCTTGCTACCTGAATACCAAATCTATTTTCCAAAATTGGTACTAATTCTCTATCTGAAACTTTCCATCTTCCATTTTCATATAGGGTTTGGTCTTCTTTAAGTCGCATTAATGCATAAGTTCCTTTCTGATTTGTCTCCTTTGCTCCAGGAATTAATTCATATGCAAAAATAACTCTTCCACTTGGAATTTTAGTAGATAAATTTTTAATTAATCTGCACACGCTGGACGCAGAGTAATTTATATGTTCCACAATATTTTGTTGATTTACCGGTTTTAAATCTAATAGATTCCCAGTTTGTAGATATATTTCTTGTAAATCACATAAATATTTTACAATTGCAAGCTGTTGTTCAATAATCCAATTTCTATTCTGTGTGAATTGCTTTGAAAATATTTTATCAGCTGGCACTTTATTTCCATTAGTTCTTTTGAACTGTGCCAATTTTTCTGCAATTCTCTGATTAATTTGAGGATTGTATTTTGTAGAATATCCTTTTTCTCCCATTTCTACAAAAATCTGGGGAGTTTCTAAATGTTTTTCTCTGGAAATTTTTCCCGTTACTGATTTACATCCATCTAAGAAGCTTTTTGCAAAAAAGTAATTTTGTCTTTTTTCTAGATTTTTATTTAATCCGTGGTTCTCTTCATAAAAACTTCTAACTTCCTCAAAACTTTGGTCTAGTAAAACTTCTAATTCTAATGGTGAGAGCCCCAGTAAAGGACCACATACCCTATGTACATTTTCTTGTCTTAAACTCATTTTCATAATTAATGTCATAAGACTAAGCATAAAATACTTATTTATAAAACTTCCTAAATTTATAATTCACAAACTTTTTTATACTAAACCTTACAATTCTCTTTATGCAAAAAGTAGATTTCAATGACCAAATTTCAAGGAACAATTGGAAGTCATTTTTCCTGATTTTTTCAATTTTCATAATTTTTATTGCATTGGGTTATTTAATTTCGTTCGCATTCGCACCAGGATATTTTTTCCTGATAATGATTATATCAATAATTTTCTCGCTTACTTATATCTGGTTAACTTATTACAACTCAGGAAGAATCGCTGTCGCAAGTGTCGGAGCAAAACCTGCTTCGCATGAAAAATACAAATTGTATCATGACTTAGTAGAATCTCTAAGTATTGCATCAGGAATTCCAAAACCAAAACTTTATGTCATGGAATCAAGGCAGATAAATGCTTTCGCCTCAGGAAGAAACCCTGAAAACGCAGTTATCTGCGTAACAACAGGTGCATTAGAAAAACTTGACAAAGAAGAACTTCGCGGTGTTTTAGCCCACGAACTTGGACATGTCGCGAACTATGATATTAAATACATGACTGTAGCAACAATAATGGTCGGAATGATTGCAATAATTTCTGAGATGTTCCTGCACAGTTTATGGTTTAATGGTAATGGAGATAACAAAAATGTTTTCCTTATTATTGTGGGAGTTCTTCTCGCGATTCTTGCCCCAATTGTTGTTAATTTAATTCAGTTAGCAATTTCCCGTCGCAGAGAATATAATGCAGACGCTTCTGCAGTTAAATTTACTCGTTATCCTAGAGGATTAATTGGAGCATTAAAAAAAATAGAGCGCGAAAACGTTTTCCCTGAAAAAAAAGTAAGCAAAGCAGTCGCTCCTTTGTTTTTTTCAAATCCACTTAAGAACTTGACATCAACGCATCCTTCTATTGAAAAAAGAATAAAGGCTCTGGAAAAAATGTAGAGTTTCAAGTAATTTTATAAACAAATAATTCTTCTTCCAAATATGGGGATTATAAGAGGTATAGGAAAAATCTTTTTAGGAATTTTATTGTTGGCTTCATTAATCGCAATGAATTTCTTTTTAGTTTTGTATTTGTCGCTTGATTATGAAAATGTTCAGCCGGAAATTGTTTCTTTTGCGAAAGACCTCACAGAAGGCAATGAACAAATATCTTCTTATCTTGCATTAGCAGAACAGTATTGTGCAATAAACCAAGACGCAAACTTTGTTTTTACACAGGATGATTTTGTTTTTGATGTTCCGTGCAATATTGTTGCTCAAGGAGAAGAAGCTTTCATTGAATATGAAGCAAAACAAATAGTAGAAGAAGTTTACTACAGTGAATATGAATGTGGCTTTGTTGAATGTTTTGAAAAATACCAATATCCTTTCTTTATTATCTCAGAACATGCAAAAGAATACTGGAAAGGAAAATTCTACATATCATTTTTTGTTGCTATTTTGTTGGCAGGAATAATGTTTTTCCTTTTTGAAAATAAAGGAAATTTCCTGATAATTATTGGCTCAATCTTAATAATCTCTGTTCTTCCCCTTACAAAGATTGATAGTTTTGTGCTTTTTCTTGGAAAAAATCTATTTGGAGAGATACAAATACTCAGTGATATTTTTGTGAAGTTTATTTCAATAATGCTCTCCACGTCAAACACGGTTTTAATGATATTATTGTTTGTTGGGATATTCTTGATAATAATCGGCTTAGCGACAAAATTCTTTAATATAGGAAAAACAATTATAGAAAAAATCAGAGATGAAAAATCAAAATCAGAAAAAACCACTCAATTCAAGAAAAAGAAAAAATAGATTCAGTTACTCTTTACATCCTTCTTATCGCTTTCAAGTCTCCTTAAGAAATTGCCTATAAATTTCCCATGGTCTTCCCTTATCCTAAATTCTTTTATTGTGTAAAAGACAACTCCATCTTTCTCATGCCTCTCTGTTTTGGCATCAGAAATTAATCTTTCTTTTACTTTCTCGCTTATGTAAATCTCACCATCTGAAATGGAAGAAAGTTTTTTTGGAGCTGTTATAAAATTACCCAAACTCATGAACTGCAAAACACCCTTATCCATTTTTGCAATTATATCACCAACATTAACCGAAATTCCAAAGTTTATTTTTTCTCTGTAAAGTTTGTTATGTTCCTCAAGAATTCTTTTGATTTTTTCAGCGACTTCAGCAGCTTTTCTCTCATTCTTGAATGTCTTTGTTATAATAGGAGAAAATATCAAAAATACACAATCTTGGTTTTCATAAAGCGCTGCCTTGTTTTCCCTTGCAATTTCGTCTACTTCATTAAAAAATGTTTTTATATTTTGATCTTTCATGTTAATTCTGCTGTAATTTTTTATCTTCAAACAGATAACACTTGAATTTTGTTTCTCCCCTTTTAACGAGAATGACAACTCTGCTTTATTCTTGGGCTCAATCATGAGATTTTTTTGCAGTGGAGTCATCGCCGTCATAGTATCTACTACGTTATTAATTTTTCCTTTAGGAGATCCGGGAACGTAACCAGTATAACTCTTTCTATAACTCCTCCTAAAAATTATGTATGAAACAAATCCCAAAATAAAAATTACGAAAATCCACACAATTGGATGTTGCACAAAAGTAATTACTGTGTTGTTGGATATTTCTTTTAAGTTAATTGCATCTCCAGTCAGCAGAGTGTTTTTTGAGATTTTATTTTCTCCGTCAACCAATACTTCCAAAACATATTCTCCGTCAGGCGCGCTTATGCTATATTTTTTTACTTCGTCAACTTCTAAATAAGGATAAATCTCCAAGGTGCTCTCTCCAATTTTAACTAAAGTTGTTTTGTTGTAAGGCACATTCCCTTTATTTGTGAGAATCAAAGTGCTATTAACGATTTCAACATCAACATCTTCATTTTCCATTATTTTAAATTTTGTCGTCGCTGTTAAACCACTTGAAATAGAAACAACAGACCATTCTGAAGGCTTCTCGTTATACTTTATCAGATATTCAAAAAATTCATCAGTTTGTTTTTCTAATTGTTCTATAGTCTTGTTTTCTGAATTTCTTATACTCATGATTGCAACTCCCGGAATCTTCTCGCCAGTTTGGTCATGTAAAATAGATTTCACCCTCACATTTTCTTCAGGAGCAACTTCTGTTGACTCAAAAAATATCTCCAATGTTGTTGGAACTTGTTTGATTAAGATATTAATATCTAAAAAGCCAGTATTAGAAATTTCTCCAAGAGGATCTTTTTCATAGACATTTATCTTGATAAAATATTGTCCTGCCTTTGTCTCTTTCGGCATTGAAAAATCAATAGAGAAAAATCCGTTGCTTACGGTATTCTGGAATGTTTTATTCTCTGAATTTTCAGCTACAACTGTAACTTCAACAAATCCATTTACAGCAACGCCATTTTCCCTTGTTGTTGTTCCTTCCAAAACAATTTTTTCTTCAGGATTGTATTCCAACTGAGTCGTGTCAAGCTTAACAATCACAGAATCAGAAATTATAAACTTGTCAGATAAAACGTATTCTTCAGGTTTGTTTTCAAATGAGATTTTTATTTGACAGGTTCCTTTCACTTCTTCTGTGAATCTTTTTATCAACAAAACTGATTTTTCAATTTTCACAACTTCATTTGCTGGTAAAACAATTTCTTCTTTAGGTAATTCCCTTAAAAGCCCGTCACAAATTAGTTCTGTTTTCATAAAATCATAAATTCCGATGCTTGAAGTAACTGTAATAGGAATATTTATCCTTTCACCAAGATTATAAATTTCATTTGGCTGCTGATTAAGAATTATTTCTGCTGATACAACCGACGCAATAAAAACCATGCAAATGAAGACAAACACCCACTTTTTCATAAATTATTAACATAAAACTTGTTTATAAAATTTGTTACATTTTTCTTCCAATTCTGTAAAGTTTAAAAATATCACTAACTTTGTTTGGGAATGAATATTGAAAAAAAGAATGGTGAACATTTTAGGGTTACGCCATGGGAAGTTCATGGAGAAGTTGATTATGAAAAGCTTATCAGGGATTTTGGAGTTGAGAAAATAAACGAGCAAATTCTTGAAAAAATAAAAAAACACACGAAAGAACTGCATTTTATGTTGCGAAGAGGCGTTTTCTTTGCCCACAGGGATTTAAACTGGGTTCTTAATCAATATGAAAAAGGGGAAAAATTTTTCCTCTACACAGGACGAGCTCCTTCAGGACCAGTTCATTTAGGCCATTTAATGCCATGGATTTTTACAAAGTGGCTTCAGGACAAATTCAACGCTGAATTGTGGTTTCAATTTCCCGACGAAGAAAAATTCCTGTTCAAACAAGGTTTAAGTTTTGAAAAAGCTCAAGAATACTTAAATGATAACATATTAGATGTCATAGCCTTAGGCTTCGACCCAAAAAAAACCCGCTTTTTAGTTGATACAATGCATGCAAATTTGATGTATAAAGAAGCATGTAAAGTCGCAAAAAAGATAACTTTCTCCATGGTGAAATCTTCATTCGGAATGAATGAGCAGTCAAATATTGGGAGCATTTTTTACACTTCAATGCAGGCAGTTCCGGCGTTTCTTCCAAGCGTGTTAAAAAGTAGGAATATTCCTTGCCTAATCCCTCATGCAATTGACCAAGACCCACACTTTAGGTTAACAAGAGACATTTTACCAAAACTCGGCTATTACAAACCTGCAAGCATTCAATGCTTGTTTCTCCCACCTCTTTCAGGAATGAACAGCAAAATGTCATCATCTGAATCAGCGAGTGCAATATTAACTTCAGATTCTCCAAATGAAGTCGAAGCAAAAATCAAAAAATATGCTTTTTCAGGAGGAAGAGATACAGTAGCAGAACACAGAAAACACGGAGGTGTTCCTGAAAAAGACATTTCATATCAATATCTGAAAATGCTCTTCGAGCCCGACGACAAAAAGTTGCAAAAAATTCATGACAATTACAAATCAGGAAAACTCTTGACAAGCGAACTAAAAGAGATTTTAATTGAAAAAATTAACATGTTTCTCAAAGAACATCAGAAAAAGAAAACTCTAGCGAAAAAACAAGTAAAAAAGTTTTTGAAGTGGTGATTGAGAACATAAATATTTATTAATCAATAATTTCTATGTTTTTTATGAGTGCACTTGAAGATATTGAATTAGAAAAGAGCCGAGCAATCTTGGGAGCATTGGTTCTGCTGACTCAAAGCGCGGATAAAGAAATTCCTTCAATTGAATTTGTAAAAATAAATTGTTTAGGAGGTATTAGTTACCTCTCTGCTAATGGATATGCAGCAAAAAAGTTAAACAATAAGGACAATTTTAGTTACATACTTCTTGGCAAAGGTTGGCAATACGCTGAGAGAATTTTTGAAGAAGTAAAACAAATTAAGTTTATGTAACAAGCACTAATTTTATAAATCTCCTTGCTATTTTTACTTTATGAAGATTCTCGCACTACACACGGAATACATCAGGTTCAAACCACTGAAAAAAGCACTGAAAAACATCGCCGATTTGACTGAAAAAGAAAGAAAACCTTCTGAAGTGAAAGATGCTTTGGCTATTTTAACTTCTGTAGAAAAAAATGATACTGATGTAAATGAAGTTGCCAAAGAGCTGGTCAAAAATATCAAGGACATCGCAGAACAAGTTAAAGCGAAAAACATAGTTTTGTATCCTTACGCACATTTGTCAAAAAATCTGGCTTCTCCCGACATAGCAATTAAAATCCTGGAGACAGCTGAGAAAGAATTGGGAAAAACAAAAAGCTTGAAGGTCACAAGGGCACCTTTCGGATATTACAAAGAATTTGAACTGAAAGTCAAAGGTCATCCTCTTTCAGAATTGAGTAGGGAGATTAGCATTGACTCGTCGAATTCAAAGAAGCCTGAAAAAGAAGAATACAACCCAGAAGAATTTTTGCATGAAATAAAGCAATCTCCATTAGATACTTCAAAATTGAAAAGCAATGACCACAGAATTATAGGACAGCAGATGGAATTGTTTTTGTTGAATCAGTCATCTCCGGGAATGCCTTACTGGCTTCCGAACGGAACAAAAATTTACAATGAGTTGATTAAATTCTGGAGAGAATTTCACTCTAAGAGAGGTTATGAAGAAACTATAACACCGTTGATAAATAAAAGTTCGTTGTACAAGATTTCCGGGCATTGGACACATTACAAAGAAAACATGTTCATATCAAAAACCGACGAAGGAGATTATGGTTTAAAAGCAATGAACTGTCCAAACGCCATGGTAATTTTCAGGTCAAAAACAAGAAGTTACAAAGATTTGCCGTTAAGATTATCTGACACTGACAAACTGCACAGATACGAGCTTTCAGGAACTCTGAATGGGTTGTTGAGAGTTAGGTCTTTTCAACAAGATGACTCACATAACTTCATAACAGAAGACATGATTAAAAGCGAGTATGAAGATATTTTTGAAATCTGTGAAAAATTTTATGGAGTTTTCAAGATGGACTATTCGTTCAGGCTTGGAACAAGACCGAAAAAGTTTATGGGCGACAAAAAGCTGTGGGACAAAGCTGAAAAAATACTCAAGGAAGTTTTGATAAAATCTGGGAAAAAATTCAAGATTGAAGAAGGTGATGGAGCTTTTTACGGGCCAAAAGTTGATATCCTTATGAAAGACTCTCTCGGAAGAGAATGGCAAATGGGGACAATACAATTAGACATGCAAATACCGTTAAGATTCAAACTTAAATATATTGATAAAACCGGAAAGGAGAAAACCCCGATTGTAATCCACAGGGTAATCTATGGTTCATTGGAAAGATTTATTGGTATTCTTTTAGAGCACACAAACGGAAGGCTTCCAACATGGCTTGCACCAATTCAAGTCCGTGTCTTGAGCTTCACGGATAAAAACACAAAATATTCCAAAGAAGTAATAAAACAGCTCGCTGAAAAAATCCCTAATTTAAGAATTGACGCTGATTTCAAAAGCATCCCAATTCCAGGAAAAGTAAAAGATGCAGAAATCATGAGAATCCCATACATAATTGTCGTCGGTGATAAAGAAGAAAAGGAAAAAAACCTTGCTGTAAGAGTTAAAGGAGATAATAAGATTCAGACGCTTAACATTAACGACTTCACCATGACATTAAAAGAGGAAATAGAAAATAAAAAGTAACAAACAAACAGTCTGATTGTTTGAATATTATACAAAATAGAATATAAGAATACAACAATAAATAAAAAGATGGCAAATAAATGTTTTATAGACCAATAAAAAGGGGAAATTAAAAACAAAGAATGAACCTTAAATTTTACATTGAAAAACTTTCCAATTCAAAAGAGTTTAAAAATTTCATGAAGGAGAATAAAGGAGCATATTTGTGTTCTGGTTTTTTTGTGATAGATAGGGAGGAAAAAAACAACGGAGACAAACAGCACCTTGATTATTGTATTCAGGGCAAAGGAGAAATGTTCAGTTTTCAGTTTGAAAATGGAGATGTAAAAGTTGTTCAGCTCCAAAATTTTGACAAAGAATTTCCAAGAGAAATTTCAGTGCAAGACGTTGATTTTACAGAAGTTGAAAATATTATCTTAGGTGAGATGGAAAAAAACAATGTTAAAAGCAAAATTCAAAAAATAATAATCTCACTGCAAAAATCAAGAGGAAAAGATTTCCTGATTTGCACGGTTTTCATTTCAATGCTCGGGCTTCTTAAAGTTGTTATTGATTTACCTGAAATGAAAATCAGCACTTTCGAAAAAAAATCCATCTTTGATATTGTCAAAAGGGTTAAGTAATCAAATGTATGCTACAAAAAGAGTTTGGCTTTTAGAGAATATGTTTTCTAAAAATACAGCAACTTTGAAAAAGTAACGTTCAAAACTTTTAATTAAAAATAAATTTTTACATTAACAGTTATATCAAATTCGAACGACTTTGAAGTGAGAGATTTTTAAGAAAGTATGTTGATTTCAAACAACAGGCTGTTAAGCATTAAATTAAAATTATCTACCTTCGTCTTGACCAATTTCTCCTGTTTCCACCATAATTTTTTCTTCCAGGAGATTTATTAAACCAATTATTATTCTTTCTGAAATTCGTTTTTATTTGGACAATTTCAAATTTAGGCAATTCTTCAAGAGTTATCTTAATCTCTTCGGAACGCAATAAGTTTCCAAATTTTTCATAGTCTTTTCTGGCTAAAATAGTTATCGCTTTTCCCTCCTTCCCAGCACGAGCAGTTCTTCCAATTCTATGGATATAATCCTTTAAATCAGGCGGAGCATCATAGTTGTATACATGGCTTACTCCTTTGATGTCCAAACCACGAGCAGCAACATCTGTACAAACTAAAACTCCAGTGCCCTTTTTATGAAACTCGTCGAGAACCTTTATTCTTTTTTTCTGTTCAACACCACCATGAATAACACTTGCTTGTATCCCTGCTCTTACTAAATTATTCGCAATAAAATCAGCGTTTCTTCTTGTGCCACAAAAGACCATAACTAAATCTGCATTTTCAGTCTTTAGCAAACCGACAAGTAATGAAAACTTTTTATGGTCTGAAACATCATAATAAACCTGTTTCAACTTTGATGGATCAACATAAGAAGATACAGATATTTCCACAGGATTTTTTGTATATTTTTTAGACAAATAATCAATGTCTTGGGAAACTGTGGCCGAAAACATCATGGTCTGCCTTTCTCTCGGACAATAATTGATTATTTTTTCAACATCTCTTCTAAAACCCATATCAAACATTCTGTCTACTTCATCTAAAACAAGAAATTTAATACCATCTAATTTTAACGTTTTTCTGTTTATGTGATCTATAATTCTTCCAGGTGTTCCAACAAGAATATCTGTTGTGTAGAGTTGTTTAATCTGATTTCCAATACTTACCCCTCCATAAACAGCAGTTGTATTAAGTTTTTTATTTTTAGAAAAATGTCTTATTGAAGTCGCTACTTGTTCTGCAAGCTCTCTCGTGGGAGTTAATATTAATGCCTGAATTTCTCTATTTGGTTTTAGGTTTTCAATAATTGCAGAAGCAAAGGCAAGGGTTTTTCCGCTTCCTGTTGCAGAACCTCCAATAATATCTTTTCCAGCTAATGCCAGAGGTATTGCTTTCTCCTGAATTTCAGACGGCTCTTTGAAACCAGATTGCTTCAACACGTCTATTAACTCTGTGCTTAATCCTAGTTTTATGAATTTTTCCATTTAAAACTTAGTCAATAATGACAACTAACAAATCAATTCAAGAAATATTCTTGAGCGTAAGTCACTAAAACATTTTACTGCTCAAGACTTACTAACATTTATCTGTTATCTTCTACTGATATATAATATGATTAAACTCATGCTTTATAAGACTGTTGGTTAGAGAGATTGTTAAGTTTTCGTTTGGTTAGACACCACAACAGAAACACTAGCAGACATAAAGAAAGTTATGTAGATTTATTTTTGCTTTTGGGTTTATATTTCAGCAAACGGAAAAGTCCTTTAGATGGTTTGTAAACTTTATCAGGAAATCTTTCGACAAGTTTCCAGACGCATCCGTTGATTGTTTTCGGATGAAAATTGGGATACGATGCCTTAATTTTTGAGAGCAGTTCTGACCAACGTAGACCCTCTGAATACTGTTCAAGCAACTCAAATGCTTTTGCGTTTATACTTCCTGTAATTGTGGATTTGTTCATATTTCCTAAAAATTTATTATTAATGTAAGAATTTTTTACTTTTAACTTTTTCCATAAATTATTTTTTACGAAACGCCCCGACCGAGCAAACAGAATTTGTTAAACGCCCTATTTTATTAGGATAAATTATAAAAGAACAGCCTATATATAAATTTATCTCTTCTTCCTTGTCGTAACTATGGTATATTCAATAACATAAAATATTTGAAGAATTATAAAAAACCAGCCTACATAAATAAAAGAAACGTATTTTTGAGGTAAAGAAAGAATATAAGTGTAGAGAAGAGTAGAGATTATTACATTAAGGAAAAAATAAGATAAAACTCTTGAACCAGTTTTAGTGTGTTGACCTAAGAAATATTTTTTATGTTTTTTCTCTATTTCTTTACAAATCCCATATTTTAGAAATTTGTTTAAGTTTGATTGATATATTATAAAACTAAAATAAGATAAAATAACCATCCCAAAGATTAACATTTCTTCTTCTAATGGATAATTTTCAGTATAAAATTTATATAAAATAAATAGAGAGAGACCTATCCCTATGTATATGAGAGTCCACATAATGTTATTATGGTGCTCTGCTGAATCTTGTGCCTTTTGATATTCTACTAACATAATTTCTTCTTTTTTCATTTTACCAATCCTCTGGACAACTTTCTGGTTTTAAGTCAAAATAATCTCCTTTATTTCCACAAAAAGTGCTATTTGAAGAATAAATACATATTTTGAATGGGTAACATTGGCTGTTCTTATCAAAACAAAAAGGACAATCTACCCTAAGCAATAAATTTTTTATTCCTATATTTAAATTTTCTCTAATTTCTCTACAACCTTCATAAGCAACGTTATAACTTTGATTTTTATCTTTTGTGTCCAAAACTACATCATTGCAAGCCCTGTTCCAAAAAGGAATCTGAAAAAAGCTGTTATTGAATCTTTGTAAATTTTCAATATGGCTAGGAGTAAACCCATATTCTTCCTCAAGGTCTTTAACATAAAAATTCAGGTAACCTGCATCTTTCTGACCTAAGTTAGTTATTTTAAAATTTAAAGCGTCTTTACTGACATCAAAATCTTCTTCAGATGTATCGTGAACCACCCTTACTAAGTTATATGTGGCATAAAAAGGTTTATCAAGAAGGCTTATTTGTATGTTGGGTATTATTGTTGGGGTAGTTTTTTGTTGTAAGTCATATGTTATAATACCAAAATAAATAGTTGATGTAAGTGTTGCTATTGCTAACAGAAGAACTCCCCATTCTCTTATTTTCTTTTCCTTTGTTTCTTTCATTAATTTTTTAAGAATTCTTCAATTTTATATTTTTCCCTTAATAACAACTTCCAGTATATTCAATTTCTTGATAATTTTTAATATAATCCTCCCAACTAGCCTTACTTACATAATAATTACATTCTTCTGTAGGAGAGAGTATATTCACATTATAACTTTCAACATTAAATCCAGCAGTATTAGAAACAGAAACCAACATTGACAATCCATTTAATAACTGGTCTTCTCTATTACCAAGAGACTTCATAGTTACAGAAACCCACCCATTTCCAATTTTCTTATCTCCAATAAAACTCACAGAAATAATATCATACCCATATAACTCTATCAAATTTCTCTCTACAATCTCATTAAAATTCTTTTCTGCATCTTCTTTTAGATGTTTTTGTATATACTCTTCATCAATCTCATTGTTATTTGGAACATATAGAAGAAAAGATAAGATTCCTAAACTAATAATAACTATTATAAATACTTTCCTTAATTTCTTTTTACTTATTTTAATTTCAGTGTTCTCTTGTTTCTTAGCCATTTTTGTTTATTTTAAAAAATTCAGCCATAAGCAATCTCTGGAAGGTATAACCATAAAAGAAACAAAATAAAAAAGAGAACAAAACCAATACCGCTCAATGTTTTTGCTATCCTGTTTAGAACCTTTTCTATTCTTGTAATGTCTTCTGTTTTCATTTTCCTTAAAAATAATAAATAAATTATCTTTTTATATCTATGCATAATTGTGCAAACTTTCTATTTAAGAGTGTGTGCATTATTGTGCATATGACAAGAAAGTCTATAACCTCACTTATGGAAGATATTAAGAAACTTCTTGAAAAGCATAAAGAATTAACAATTAGACAGACAGCACTTAAAACAAAATCTCAGTGGAGAACGATTGAGAAAGCATTAAAGACTATGAAAAATCTTAATGTTGTTAAGGAAAGAAAAAGCAACGAAACAGAAAGGATTGAAAGATTGTTTTCTTTGAAATAGTTTTTTCTTTTATTTAAAAAATTCCTTTAAAATCTCTCACTACCTCATAAACACTTTAGAGGGT